>NZ_JAPCJD010000024.1:0-63557 GCF_027707845.1 Aeromonas sp. QDB14
TCCGGAACCAGTGATTGGTTCCGGATTGTCCTACAGCAGAAGGATCGGTCAATGGATCCTTAACTGATCAGCATTGCGCCCTTGTCGGGGCGGCCTTTTTGTTCTCCCCTATCCCCTCGCGGGAGAAGGGTTGGGGATGAGGGGCGACTCGCCTACACGTACTCCATAAAGACGCGGGAGGTGAGCTTGGTGATGAGCTCATAGGGAATGGTGCCGATCTGGTCGGCCACCCGCTCCACCGGCAGCCCTTCCCCCCAGAGCACCGCCTCGTCACCGGCCTTGTCGGTGGCGCCGGGACCGAGATCCACCGTGGTCATGTCCATGGAGACGCGACCCACCAGGGGCACGATGCGGCCATTGACCAGCACTGGCGTGCCGTTGGGGGCCATGCGCGGATAACCGTCGCCATAGCCGATGGCAATCACCCCGAGCCGGGTATCGCGATCCGACACCCAGTTGGCGCCATAGCCTACCGGCTCGCCCGCCTTGTGATCGCGCACCGCGATGAGCTGGGTCTTGAGGGTCATCACCGGCTTGAGGTCGTAATCCGCCGCCACCGTATTGGGGAACGGCGAGACGCCATAGAGGATAACGCCGGGGCGCACCCAGTCGCAGTGGGAATCCGGCCACGCCAGGATGCCTGCCGAGTTGGCCATGGCGCGCTCGCCCTTGAGCGGCGCAGTCAGCTGGCTGAACAGGTCGATCTGCTCGCGGGTGGTGGGTTGCTCCAGCTCATCGGAGCGGCTGAAGTGGGTCATGACGTTGAACGGCTGCACCACGTTCTTGCACTTGGCGAGGCGCTCGATAAAGGCGGGCATCTCCTCGGCCCGTACCCCGAGGCGGTGCATGCCGGTGTCGAGCTTGAGCCAGGCCACCACGGGGGCAGGCAGCTCCGCCTGCTCCAACGCTTCGAGCTGCTCCCAGGTGTGCACCGCGGTCTGCAGGTTGTTGGCCGCCAGCACCGGCAGGTCGGCGGCGCTGAAGAAGCCCTCCAGCAGCACGATGGGCTTGACCACGGCGCAGGAGCGCAGCATCAGCGCCTCTTCGATGCGGGCCACCGCGTAGGCGTCCGCATCCACCAGGGTGCGGGCAACCGGCAGCAGCCCATGGCCGTAGGCATTGGCCTTGACCACGGCAATGATCTTGCATTGGGGGGCGTGGCGTTTCACCACAGCGAGGTTGTGGCGCAGGGCCGCTGTATTGATCTGGGCGATAGCCGCTTTCATCTGTTTTCCCTTACGAGGGCATGATAATCAGGCACCGGGTGGTGTCAGCCCTCAAATCTCATCGTCTAAGGCCGGACCGGCAGAATTGTCGAACCGGGAAAACTGTGTCTGGATACCGGGAGCAGGCTCCCGACTTAGTAGTCATCATCAAACGCCGGGCCCGCGTAGTTGTCAAAGCGCGAGAACTGACCCTGGAAGGTGAGCCGCACTCGTCCTATGGGGCCGTTACGCTGCTTACCGATGATGATCTCGGCGATCCCCTTGTCGGGGCTGTCGTCGTGATAGACCTCGTCGCGGTAGATGAACATGATCAAGTCCGCATCCTGCTCGATGGAGCCGGATTCCCGCAGATCCGAGTTGACCGGGCGCTTGTCGGCACGCTGTTCCAGGCTTCGGTTCAGCTGGGAGAGCGCCACCACGGGGCACTGCAACTCTTTCGCCAGCGCCTTGAGGGAGCGGGAGATTTCACCGATTTCCAGAGTTCGGTTGTCAGACAGCGCCGGCACCCGCATCAGTTGCAGGTAGTCCACCATGATCATGCTGATGCCGCCGTTGTCCCGCGCCACCCGGCGGGCACGGGAGCGCACTTCGGTCGGGGTGAGGCCGGAGGAGTCGTCGATGTACATCTTCCCCTTCTCCAGCAGCAGCCCCATGGTGGAGGAGAGCCGCGCCCAATCCTCGTCGTCGAGCTGGCCGGTCCGCACCTTGGTCTGGTCGATGCGCCCCACGGAGGCGAGCATACGCATGATGATCTGCTCGGAGGGCATCTCGAGGGAGAAGATCAGCACCGGCTTGTCGGCGGTGAGGGCCGCGTGCTCGCACAGGTTCATGGCAAAGGTGGTCTTGCCCATGGAGGGACGGGCGGCGACGATGACCAGATCCGAACGCTGCAGGCCGGCGGTCATCTTGTCCAGATCGTTGTAGCCGGACGACACGCCGGTCACCCCGTTGTGGGGGGTCTTGAACAGCTCTTCAATCTTGTCGACGGTCTGCTCGAGGATGAGCTTCAGGGGCTGGGGGCCCTCGTTGGCGCTGGTGCGCTGCTCGGCGATCTGGAATACCTTGCTCTCGGCCAGGTCCAGCAGATCGTTGGAGGTACGCCCCTGGGGCTCGTAGCCCGCTTCGACTATCTCGTTGGCGACCGAGATCATCTCCCGTACCACGGCACGCTCGCGCACGATTTCGGCGTAGGCGCTGATGTTGGCGGCACTCGGGGTGTTCTTGGCGATCTCCACCAGATAGGCGAAGCCACCGGCCTCTTCCAGTTGCTCGGAGCGCTCGAGCTCCTCCTGCAGAGTGATAAGGTCGATGGGGTTGCCCGCGTTGGAGAGGCGGGTCATGGCCTGGAAGATCAGGCGGTGCGGACGGCTGTAGAAATCCTTGTCGATCACCCGTTCGGCGACCCGATCCCAGGCCTCGTTGTCCAGCATCAGGCCGCCCAGTACGGACTGTTCGGCCTCAAAAGAGTGGGGAGGTACTTTCAGCTGTTGTGTCTTGGCGTCTTTTTTCGCCGTCACTTGCTCTGCCATACACATAAAAACCGCAGCGGGAAGGGGACGGGAATTTTACAAAAGAAACCCCGCCATCGCGAGTGCTAATACGTCCCGTCATCGCATCCGGCGACAAGACGGGACCCAGGCCTCGTCAGCATCATCCACTTCTGCGCCGCAGACCTGCCTCACAGTACGAGAAAGGGCCAGACCAGGGTCTGATCCTTCGTTCTTGCTCTTTGTTTGTTGCGCAGCCTGCGCACCGAGCGACTCGGCCGTCTGTGTTTCATGGGCGCCTCCCCTGTCGGACGACTCAATCTGTTCATGAATAATTCATGCCATCCGTGATAATCATACCCGCAAGCTGCAACACAAAAAGGGACTGGCAGCCTGCCATGCGCCTCGCTGAGCTTGCACAAGCAGAGCATGCCCCCACCTACATGAGAGTGAAAGAGTCAAAATGAAAAAGATGCTGACCCTGTTTGCCCTGATCCTGGCCATTGGCCTTGGGGCACCCATCGCCGAGGCCAAGAAACTTGGTGGCGGCAAATCCTTTGGCAAGAGCTACAAGACGGCTCCGGCCCAGCCTGCGGCCAAGCCGGTCGACACCAAGAACCCGACCGTCGGCGCCCAGGCACCCAAGAAAGGCGGCATGATGGGCGGCCTGCTGGGTGGTCTGCTGGCCGGCGGCCTGTTCGCCTATCTGCTGGGCAGCGGCGCCTTCGAAGGTCTGCAAGGGATGGACTTCCTGCTGATCGCCCTGCTGGCACTGGGCGGTGTCTTCCTGTTCCGAGCCCTGCGCAGGAACAAGGCGGCAGCGGCCCAGCCACAGACGGCCTATGCGGGTTATCAACCGCCCCAGAGCGCGGCCCCCCAGCAGTTCGAGCAAAGCCACAACGCCCCGCAGGCCACCGGTTTTGCCGACAGCGACGTGCCCTTCCGTCTGCCCCCGGGCTTTGACATGAACGGCTTCCTGGCCGGCGCCCGCGATCACTACCGCACCCTGCAAGAGGCCTGGAACAAGAACGACCTGGAGAAGATCCGCGAGTACGTGAGCCCCGAGCTGTTCGAGCACCTCAAGGCCGAACGCGCCGAGCTCTCCGGTGAGCAGCACACCGAGGTGATGTACGTGGACACCCAGCTGGTCCGTGCCGACTACGGCAGCGACTGGGCCCAGGTGAGCGTACGCTTCAGCGGCCGCTACATGGACCGTCAGGAGCAGGTCGAGGAGGATATCAAGGAGGTGTGGCACCTCGAGCGTGATCTCGCCAAGGACAATGCCCCCTGGCATATCGTCGGCATCGAGCAGCTCTAAGGCTCAACCGACCCATTTCATCAAGGCGACCTCAGGGTCGCCTTTTTATTGCCATCAGATCATGTCATGCCCTATTTCGGGGCAGCTTCCCGTGGCCGGATATATTTCCCGAGAGACACTGCTGATGACATTGAAAATAAAAAGAGAGGCAGCCATGGCTGCCTCTCTTTTTTATTGGCTCGGGGTGCAGGGATTATTTGCAACCCTCTACCGAGGTGGAGTTGATATAGCTGACCTCGCCGGCCGGCTGATAATCGGCGACCTGAATGGTCTTCTTCGCTGCGATATAATCCTTCAGCACACCGGCATCCACCAGACCGGCATTGATGGTGTCGATCTTCGGATAACCGTCACCACCGGCCGCGCTGAAGCTCGGGATGGAGAAGCTGTAGGTTGCCGCCGGATCGAAGGCCTTCCCGCCGATGGTGGCGATGTCCACGCTCTTGGCCTGGCAATCCACCGTCATCTTGATGCCGCCGAACTGGGCATAGCCACCGGTATTGGCGGTCTTGGTCGCAACCTGACCCAGGTAGGTCAGCAGCTCGTTGCCGCTCATGGTCGCCTTGTTGACGGTGTTGCCGAACGGATGCACGGTCAGCACGTCACGGTAGCTGATGTCCCCTGCCGCGATGGAGGCACGCACCCCGCCGGAGTTGACGATGCCAAAGTCGGTGCTCAGCTTCTCGGCAGTCGCGGTGGTGATGAGACGACCCAGGTTGGTCTGCTTGTTGCGCACGTTGGCGCGCTCACCGTCCAGTACGCCATCGGTGGCACCGATGACCACACCCAGCTCCTGCTGTCCCTTCTCCTGATAGGTGAGCAGGGTGTTGTAGAGCTCGGGATCCTTGACGATCTCTTCTTGGATGAAATCACCGTCCGCATTCTTCAGGTTGACCGGGATCAGATCGTACTGGGTCAGGGTCAGCTTGCCATTCTGATAGTCAAACTGGGCACGACCCACATACTTGCCCCACTCGTGAGCCTGCATGATCCAGGTGCCGTTCTGCTGATCCGGCTGGCAGTCGTCGCCCGGCTTGAAGTCGGCGTACTTGTCCGGGGTGCCCGGCTTGAAGTCGGCGTACTTGTCCGGGGTGCCCGGCTCCATGCAGACCGGGTTCTGGGAGTGACCACCGATGATGGCGTCCAGGGTGCCTGCCGGCAGCGCACGGGCCATCTCCACGTCACCCGGTGCGTTGCTGCCGTGCTGACCATTCTCGTAATGGCCCATGTGGGTGATGGCAAGAACCAGGTTCGCCTCTTTGTTGTCGCGGATCTGCTTGCCGAGATTGGCGGCTTCCGTGGTCGGATCGCGGAACTCGAGGGTCTGGACGTTGTTGGGATCCACCAGCTGGGCGGTGTCCTCTGTGGTCAGACCCAGCACGGCGACCTTGAGGCCGCTCTCCAGCTTGAACACCTTGTAGGGATCGAAGTAGCGCTTGCCGCTCGTCTTGTCATAGATGTTGGCGGAGATCATCGGGAACTGGGCCCACTGACGCTGTTTCTCGAGGATGGTCAGGGGGTTGTCGAACTCGTGGTTGCCCACCGCCATGGCATCGTAACGGATGCTGTTCATGGCCATGAAGTCCGGCTCTGCATCCTGCAGATCCGACTCTGGCACCCCGGTGTTGACGTCACCGCCGGAGAGCACCAGCACTTCGCTGCCCGCCGCTTTCGCCTCGGCACGCAGCCGCTCGACCAGGGTCTTCTGGGCCGCCATGCCATATTCGCCCTTGTCGTTGTGCCAGAAACGACCGTGGGTATCATTGGTATGCAAAATGGTCAGCTTGCAGACATTTTCGGTGCAGGGGGCGACGCTGTCGTTGCTTGAGGTATTGCAGCCGCTCAATGCGGCAAACACTGCCAGTGCGATACTTCCTTTGACAAATTTATAATTCATTTCCATATCACCTTGTTATTTTGTTATTGGACGACCCTATCCAGGATCGGGCGGTAATATAACAAACAACATGTGACGGTTTTTCATCGGCGACTCACAAATTCCGCCAAATGTGATCATCCACGCAACCTGTTTCCCCTATTTGGAACAGAGGCACCCCACTCGCAGAGCAATTTCCCCCATGATGGCAGCCCGCCGGTAACGGTTATGGCATACTGCCCGCCAATCAATGCCAAGGAGTGCCTGGAATGGCCAAGTACGACAAAATTTCCCCCGAAACCCAGCAGGAGGCGATGAAGATCGCCCGTGCCAACCAGAAGCCGGGGCAGACCAAGGAGCAAACCCAGCTCATCGCCCAGGGGATCCAGAAGGGCATAGACGAATACAAGAAACAGATGAAGGCGAAGGCCCGCGAGGCCAGCCGCCAGAAGAAACTGCAAGCCAAAGCCAGGCACTCTTCCCAAGAGACACCGGAAGAGGAGAGCGAAGCCGAGGTCATCGAGCTCACCCGCCAGCACCCGCTGCCCTGGATCCTGCTGGTGCTGAGCTGGCTGGTATTTGCCGTGCTCTGGTTCTGGTTCCGCTGATCCTGCCCAGGCAAACCTTTGCCCTGCGATCCGCTTCACAGCCCGGGCGCGGGGGACTGGTCATTCCCCACCCGGACTGCCTACACTCTGCCCCCCTTGTCAGGAGACACTCATCATGAACCCGGCCCCGCTCTATCTGCTGGCTCCCCTCGCCCTCTTCCTCGTGACCCTGGTGCTCTATCGCATCTCGCCACTGCGGGCGGTTGCCGCCGGCCATGCCCGCTGGTTTATCCTGCCCGCCTTCACCCTCTTTATCCTGCTCATCGTCATCAATGGCGCTGCGGATCCCGCCCTGAGAAGCCCTGCTTTCCACTGGCTGATGCCGGGGTTCGGCTTTGCCCTGAGCCTGTTCCCTGCCCTGCCCAAGGCACTGGTACCGCGCCTGGCTATCAAGGAGGGAGCCTTTGCTGCCCTGGGTCTGATGCTGATGAGCCTTGCCATGGTCTACTGATCGGCAAGCGCTGGCGTCACGATGGCGCCAGCCCCCTTCTTGTACAAAGAATGGCCTTCAGGCATCTTGGTGGGCGGATAACCGGCATGGAGGCCAGATGAACAATCCGCCCGATTTCATGGCACTGTGGGATTATCAGGATCCCGTTGCCAGCGCCCAGCGTTTTCAAGCACTGCTGCCCGAGGCGCGTGCCGCCAACCTGCAATGGGAGCTGGAGCTCCTCACCCAGATAGCCCGCACCCATTCGCTGCAACGCCAGTTTGCACAGGCGCACCAGCTGCTCGACGAGATAGAACCCCGCCTCACCGAGGCGACTCCACGGGCCCGCCTGCGCGCCTTGCTGGAGCGTGGCCGCACCTTCAACTCCGCCGGTGACAAGGCCAGCGCCAGAGCCCTGTTTGAACAGGCCTGGCAACTGGGAGAGCAGTACGAAGAGCACTATCTGGCCATCGATGCGGCCCACATGGTGGCCATCGCCGCCCCCCTGGAGGAGCAGAGCCACTGGCACCAGCTGGCGATGACCCTGGCCGAGCGCAGTCACGACAAGCGGGCGCGAGGCTGGCTCGCCACCCTCTATAACAATCAGGGCTGGACCCTGTTCGAGCTGGGTCGCCTCGACGAGGCCATCGCCTGTCAGCAAAAGTGCCTGGCCTGGCACGAGCAGCACAACAACCAGGGCAAAGCCTTTATCGCCCGCTGGAGTCTGGCGCGCCTGAGCCGGGCCCAGGATCGCCATGAACAGGCCATGGCCGAACTGGCGCAGTTGCGCGACGACATGACTGCCGCAGGCGCCCCCGAGGATGGCTATGTGTTCGAGGAGCTGGGGGAGAATGCGCTCTTGCTCAATGATCCCGCGGCGACCGAGTACTTTGCCCGTGCCTGGTTTCTGCTGTCACAGGATGGCTGGTTCACCGCTAACGAGGCAGAACGACTGGCCAGGCTCAAGCTGCTCGCCAAACTCTGATAAGCGTGCGGGGCGACCAATTGGCCGCCCCGCACATCAGCATGTCTGCCCGGGAGTAGAGGTGACGGCTCAGGCCGGACTCGCCTCTTCCCAGCTCTGCTTCTTGCGATAAATCGTGGAAGGGCTTATTTCCAGCAGGGCCGCCGCCTTGGGGATGTTGCCGTCACAACTGGCGATGGCCTGCTCGATGGCCTCCTTTTCCACCTGCCAGAGCGGACGGACCTGCCTGCGAACGACGACGGATTCTGACTGGGGATCCGCGATCCCGACCACAGGCTCCGGGGCCAGGGTTCGCCCCCCGTTGAGGGGAGGTGGCAGGATATCCGGGCTCACCAGCTCGCCATCGTTGAGCACCACTATGTTGCGCACCACGTTTTGCAGCTCGCGCACGTTGCCGGGCCAGGGGTAGTCGAGCAGCACCTGCACTGCGTCCGCATCAAAGTCCCTGAACCGCTTGTTCTCCTCACCGGCATAACGCAATAGCAACTCCCGGGCCAGCAGCAGGATGTCCTCTCCCCGCTCCCTCAGGGGGGGCAGCGCCAGCGGGATCACGTGCAGGCGGTAGTAAAGGTCTTCACGAAACCGTCCGGCCTTGACCTCCACCAGGGGATCCCGGTTGGTGGCGCAGACAAAGCGCACATCCACCGTCTCCAGCTTGCCGCTGCCGACCCGCTGCAGGGTGCCGGTCTGGATGAAACGCAGCAGCTTGCTCTGCAGGTCGAGATCCATCTCGCAGATCTCGTCGAGGAAGAGGGTACCGCCGTCCGCCAGACTGGCCGCCCCCTTGCGATCCCCCTGGGCACCGGTAAACGACCCCTTCACGTGGCCGAAGATCTCGCTCTCCATCAGGTCATGGGGAATGGCGGCGCAGTTGAGGGCGATGAAGGGCTGATCCCGACGCGGGCTGCACTGGTGAATGGCCTCGGCGCACACCTCCTTGCCGGTGCCGCTCTCGCCAGTGATGAAGACGGTGGCCTTGCTCGGCGCCGCGCTCTCGATGATGCGATAGACCGCCTGCATCGCCATGGAGGCGCCGATGAAACCGGCAAAGGAGCTGCGCTCGAAGTTTTCCCGATACTGGGCCACCAGCGAGCTGAGCTGCTGGTGCTTCAGGGCATTGCGCGCCGTGGCGCACAGGCGCTTGCCATCGAACGGCTTGGTGAGAAAATCGAAGGCCCCGAACCGCATCGCCTCCACCGCCACATCCACCGAGCCGTGAGCGGTGATCACCACCACGGAGCAGGGCAGTTGCCGCTCCGTGATCTGCTGCAAGATGTCCATGCCGGACATGTCGGGCAACTCCAGGTCGAGCAGCACCACGGGGGGCGGGCTTGCCAGCAATTGTGCCAAAGCCTGCTGGCCACAATCTGCCAGCTGCACCTCGTAGCCATCCTGGGCCAGATACTGCTCATAGACGACCGCCAGACTGCGGGTATCTTCCACCAACAGGACACGGGGTTTGCTTTCAGCCACGAGATCCATCCTTGCGCTTGATTTTGTTGTCTATTCTGGGGGCTAGCCGCCACACACTCAAGACGGCCTCATCGCTTTATCCGGGGGATTGCGACAATACACAAGCAAAAACGGCTCCCTGGGGAGCCGTTTTTATGGTGCTTTGAGCTTATTTCTTGGCGTTGTCGCCATCGGCAGCCGGTTTTTCGATGGCCAGCAGCTCTACGTCAAATACCAGCACGGCGTTGGCCGGGATGGAACCTGCACCGTGCTCGCCATAGGCCAGCTTGGACGGCAGGAAGAACTTGAACTTGGAGCCGACCGGCATCAGTTGCACCCCTTCGGTCCAGCCCGGGATCACCTGGTTGAGCGGGAAGGTAGCCGGCTCGCCGCGATCGACGGAGCTGTCAAACTTGGTGCCATCAGTCAGGGTACCGGTGTAGTGTACCTTGACGATGTCGGTGGCCTTCGGCTTGGCGCCGTCACCCATCTTCTCGACCTGATATTGCAGGCCGGACTCAGTGCTCTTCACGCCCTCTTTCTTGGCGTTGGCAGCCAGGAACTCTTCACCCTTCTTCAGGTTTTCCACGGCATCCTTGTCGGCCTTCGCCTTGGTCAGCTCGTTGATCTTGGCGTCGTATTCCTGCAGAACCTTCTGGATCTCCTCGTCGGTCATCTTGGCTTCTTTGCCCAGACCGTCGGTGACACCCTTCAGGATCACGGTGTTGTCCAGCTTGATGCCGAGCTCCTGCTGGCGCTCCAGGGTATTGGCGATATAACGACCCATGGAGAGGCCGATCGCATAGCCGGATTGCTCTTCAAAGCTCTTGGCCTCAGCCTTGGGGGCCTCTGCCGGCTTGCTGGCTTCTGCCTTGACCTCTGCGGTGTTGGTCGCAGCAGGTTTCTCATCTTTTTGGCAAGCAGTCAGACCGACGGCAACCGCCGCAGCCAACAGGGACACCTTCAGAAAATTGTTCATCAGTTTCTCCAAAACTCTAAATACCGCTCTCGGTTCCTTCGTGAAATGAGAGGATTATCGTGATAAGCGCCTTATACTAACGCCGTGATCGCAGGTAACGAAAGCATGAGACAGGAAAAATGATCAAAAGTGCCATTTATCTCATCGGTATTTGCCTGATGCTGACGGGGTGCGAACAACGCTCACTTCCCAGCCAGCAGATCCACCTCGCCAATCAGGGTCTGCTGAGTGCGGATCTCGCCAGTTCCGGCAAGCTCGCGCTCGTCTCCAGCCTGGGTCAGGGCACTGTGGTGTGGGATCTGGAACAGGGCAAGGAGCGCTGGCGCTGGCGCCAGAGCGACGACCAGGAGGAGTTCGTCACCCTGACCCGCTTCTCCCCCGATGACAGCCATGCCATCACCGCCACCCAGCACACCTTCGCCATCTGGCGCTTGCAGGATGGCCGCTCCCAGGGCTACTACTCCCTGCCAGAATCCCCCCTGCGCGATGCGGCGATCTCGGCGGATGGCCGCCAGGTGCTCATCGGCCGTGAAGATGACAAGGCGGAAGTGGTCGACACCCAGACCGGACGCCGGCTGCAATTCCTCGGCCACACCGAACAGGTCAACACGGTGGATCTCTCCCCCAACGGTCGCTATGCCCTCACCGGCGGCAACGATTACAGCGCCTATCTGTGGGATACCCGCACGGGCCAGGTGGTGTGGCGCTTCAACCACGCCGGGCGAGTCGTGATGGCGAGACTGGATCCGTCCGGACGCTTCGCCTTCACCGCAGACAGTCGCCAGGCCAGCATCTGGGATCTCAAAACCGGCAAGGAGCACAGCAGGTTGCAATATGATCACCGCTTCGAGGTCTACACCAGCGCCCGCTTCGCCAACGGCGGCAACTGGCTCATCACCGGCGCCCCCTCCCGCCAGCTCACTCTGTGGCAGGTGAGTGACGGCCAGCCGTTGCAGAGCTGGCGCGTCTCGCCCCATCCCAAAGTGAAACCACCGAGCGCTGTGGTCTATGGCGTGGCTTTGCGCGACAATAATCACCTCGTCAGTGCCAGCTCCAGTGGCCTGGCTGAAATCTGGACTATCAAGTAAGGACCAAAAGGCCCATGAGTCAGCAACTAAACGAACGCCTCGAAACCCTGGAAAGCCGCCTCGCCTTTGCCGAATACACGGTGGAGCAGCTCAACGACGAGGTCACCACCCAGGGTCGCGAGCTGGACCGGCTCAAACACCAGATCCATCTACTGGTAGATAAATTGCAGAGCGTACAGCCGAGCCAGATCGCCAGCATGGCCGAAGAGACGCCGCCACCGCACTACTGATGAGTGCCCGCCATAAAAAAACCCGCGCCATGCGCGGGTTCTTTTATCATCGGCCAGGCCGTGATCAGTGCTGATGGCCCTTGCCACCACAACCACCACCACCGCAGCAACCACCGTGACCGTGATCGTCGCCGTGATCGTGTGCATGGTTGTGACCGTGGCCACCACAGCAGCCACCGTGGTCATGATCGTGATCATGGCCGTGATCATGGTCATGACCATGATCGTGACCGCAGCCACCGGCGCCGTGCACATGGCCGTGGGCCAGCTCTTCGGCGGTCGCGGCACGCACGTCCTTGATCTCGACCTTGAAGCCCAGGGTCACGCCAGCCAGGGGATGGTTGCCGTCCACCTTGATGAACTCCTCGGACACCTCGATGACGGTCACCGGGCGGTGACCATCGTCGGTCTCGGCCACAAAAGTATCCCCTTCAGACACTTCCATGCCGTCGAACAGCTCGCCGGGCACTTCCTGCACCAGATTCTCGTCGTACTCGCCATAGGCCTGGTTCGGCGTCAGGGTGACGTCGAACGCCTCACCCACGCTGCGGCCTTCCAGCTCGGCTTCGAGGCCGGAGACCAGGTAACGGGTACCGTGCAGATACACCAGCGGCTCTTTACCGACAGTGGTGTCGATGACTTCACCGTGTTCGTCGGTGACCGTGTATTCCAGCGTAACCACGCTCAGGGGAGCTACTTTCATGTCAGGGATCCTGCGGATAGAAAAAAACGGGCTCAGAATACCTCAAAAAGGCAGACAAGCATATGGTCGGCCCGGCTTCAGTGTGATGAAAAAGTCATCAACAGCGACCAGCTTGACCGGCGTACCATCACCTTGAGGCATGGCCCTCACTCGGGACGAAACACCCCTATCACCTGCTCCGCCTCGCGCGTCGCCTTGTCCACCTGCTCCTGGGTCTGCACCTGGGTATCCCCGCACTCGACACAGGTCACCTTCTCGACTCCATGCTCCATATACAGCATCATGGTGTCCATCTTGCCGCACGCCGGGCAAACCGCCCCGGCAATGAAGCGCTTTTTACGTCTGGTTTCCATTTTTGTTACCTCCAGGCAGCATCATATCAGGGTTTTTACATGCATCACGCCATCGAATATCAGCATTTTTCCACTTCCACCCTTCAGGTCGGCCCCCGCAAGCGCTCCCCCATGGGCCAATTGCTGCGAGTCACCCAGGGGGCGGCGCTGCTGAAATTGGGTGCCCATGAGCTGTTGCTGACACCTGGCAGCCACTTCTGGCTCTGTGCCGATGCTCTCGCCGCCTTCACCCCTCTGGCTGACTGCCAGCATGATCTGCTGGCCTGCTCCGTACGGGTGCCCCAGCCCGCCCAGGCTGGCTGGTTGCAGGCAAGCCCGTTGATGGACGCACTGCTGGACAGCCTGGCGGCCTGGTCACGCCCCCGCGACTGGCAAGGCCCCTATGGGCAGCGGCTGCAAGTGATAGGGGATGAGTTGCACGGCTGCACCACCTCGTCCCTGGGGGATCAGGCACTACAAGATGCCTGGCAAGCCCTGGCCAGAGCGCAGCCGGATAGCGTGGCTGCCTGGCAGACCCTGCTGGGCACTCGCGGTCTCGAGGGCCCGGACGCCCGGGCACTGAAGGATCAGTGGCAACTGTTGCAGGGGATTCGCCTGCTGCGAAGC
Organism: Aeromonas sp. QDB14; assembly: GCF_027707845.1. NCBI lineage: Bacteria > Pseudomonadati > Pseudomonadota > Gammaproteobacteria > Aeromonadales > Aeromonadaceae > Aeromonas > Aeromonas sp. QDB14. The sequence goes on from NZ_JAPCJD010000024.1 coordinate 13,342, forward strand.
GGCAGCACGCCGTCACAGGTGGTGAGCAGGCTGGGTTATCGGGATGAAAGCGCGCTGGCCGAGGCTCATCTGCAATGGCTCGGGGCGCCCCTCTCCCCTCAGCCGTCCGCGACCCGATAAGAGAGGCATAAAAGGATGGCAAAAGAAATCCAGTTTTGCGGCTCACCGCCGCTAACAACAAAGGAGTCATTCATGTCACCATCCTTTATGCTGAACACCCGATTGACCGTCACCGACTAGATCAACAGGACATCCGCCATGACGAGCAAGGCCAACCAATCCCAGGGCATGTTGCTGTTCCACCTCTCTGCCAGACAATCCTTCGCCATCGGTACCCTCAAGGTGAAGGAGATCGTGCCCTACACCCAGCTCACCGCTCTACCACAATCCCATCCCACCGTGCTCGGTGCCGCCAGCATGCGCGGCACCACCATCCCGGTGATCGACATGGCAATGGCCGTGGGCTACCGCCCCATCACCCGGGAGGAGATGCCCCACTGCTTCATCATCATCACCGATTGCCGCCGCACCCTGGTGGGCTTTCTGGTGCGGGGCATCGACAAGATCACCGAGTGCAACTGGCGTGACATCGAGCCGCCCCCTCCCTCCTTGGGACAGAACGTCTTCGTCACCGGCGTGACCCGGGTGGGAGATCAGTTGATCCAGTTGCTGGATGTGGAGCTCATCCTGTCGCGGGTCTATCCGGACGATCCCAGCCATCTCTACCCCGTGCTGACCGATGTGCAGCGCGAGCGGCTCAAGCCGATGCGGATCCTGCTGGTGGACGACTCCTCTGTCGCCCGTCGCCAGCTCATGGCGGCGCTCGATTACATCAACATCCCCTACGAGGTCTGCACCAACGGACGCGACGCCCTCACCCTGATGCAGACCCGGGTCTCCCAGGGCACGCGGATCGACATCCTGGTGAGCGATATCGAGATGCCGGGGCTGGATGGTTACGAGCTGGCCTTCGAGGTGCAGAGCGATGCCAAGCTGGCGGGAGCCTACATCATCCTGCACACCTCCCTCTCCAGCGAGATCAGCGTGGAGCGGGCCCATCAGGTCGGTGCCCACGAGGCGCTCACCAAGTTTGAAGCCAACGAACTGATCCAGGCCATGCTGCGCGGCGCCGAGCACCACGATCGTCTGATGGCCTGATGTCGCGGCGAGCCAAGGGCTCGCCGCCCCCTTTTCCTCCCTGCTCTTCCGAGTCGTTGCATGTTGACAGAAAGCCACTTTCACGCCCCCTGGTGGACCCGCAACCCCCATCTGCAAACCATTTTGCCCAAGTGGCTGCGCCGCTCGCCTGCCCGCTTCATCCAGGAGCGCTTCGAACTTCCGGACGGCGATTTCGTTGATCTGGCCTGGAGCGGCGAACCTGGCCAGGATGAACAACCCCTGGTGGTGGTGTTCCACGGACTGGAGGGGAGCATTCACTCCCACTATGCCAAGGGGCTCTTTGCCCACCTGCAGCGGCAAGGGAACGAGGCGGTGCTGATGCACTTTCGGGGGTGCAGTGGCGAGCCGAATCGGCTGCTGCAGGCCTATCACTCAGGCGCCATCGAGGACGCCCAGACGGTGATTGCCGAGCTGGAGCGGCGTTTTCCTGGCCGCCCCCTGGTCGCCATCGGCTATTCCCTGGGGGGCAACATGCTGGTCAATCTGCTGGCGCGGGCCTGCCCGGCACCATTGAAGGCGGCGGTGGTAGTGTCGGCCCCGCTGCAACTGGCAAGCTGTGCCGATCGGGTCAATCAGGGCTTCTCACGGGTCTATCAGAACTACCTGCTGCGGACCATGCGAACCAACCTGCAAAGCAAGATCCGGCGCCAGAGCGCGGCACGGGCGCGCTGGCAGCCGACCCAGATCACCCGCATCGCCACACTGAGGGAGTTCGACGAGCTGGTGACGGCACCGCTCCATGGTTTCGAAAGCGCCGATCACTACTACCAGACCTGCTCCGGCCTGAGCCTGCTGGCCCGCATTCCCATCCCGACCCTCGTCATTCACGCCGCCGACGATCCCTTCATGACCGATGCCGTCATTCCGGCGGCGGAGCAGCTCTCCCCTCTGGTGCGCTACGAGCTGAGCCGCCAGGGCGGCCACGTGGGCTTCCTGCACGGCTCTCCCTGGCGCCCCCGTTTCTGGCTGGATGAGCGCATCAGCCAGTGGTTGCGGCAACAGACTCAGGGCGCGAACCGGTAACCGTTGCGCCCCTCTTCCTTGGCCTGATAGAGGGCGCCATCGACCCGCTCGAGCAGCATGACGAGGCTCTCCCCGGCTCGCCACTGGGCTATCCCCTGGCTCAGGGTGAGGTGGGGGGCTACGTCGGAATCCTCATGGGGCAGAGCCCTGGCCGCCAGAGTGGCGCGAATGCGCTCCGCCACCTCCTGGCCACCGGCCAGCGTCGTCTCCTGCAGCAACACCACGAACTCCTCTCCCCCGTAGCGCGCCACCAGATCGCCGGGCTCCCGCACACTCTCCTCCAGGCACTCGGCCACCAGGATCAGGCACTCATCCCCCGCCTGATGCCCATAGCGATCGTTGTAGCGCTTGAAGAAATCCACATCGAGCAGGATCACGGTGAGCGGTACATCCTGGGTGGTGCCTTGCGCAATGGCACGCTTGCACGCCTGCTCGAAGTGGCGACGGTTGGCTATGCCGGTCAGGGGATCCCGGTTGGCCATGGCATTCATCTTGTTTGCCAGCATCAGGTTGTCGTGCTCCCTTGACACCGCAAGCTCGAACCAGCCGTTGAGCATGCGCCGTCCCGTCTCCAGCACCACTAGCAAGACCCCGACCACTATGGTGTTGACCAGAACAAAGGGCTCAGGACTCCAGGAGGCTCTCACCAACAAGAACAGCAGGGGGACCGACACCAGTGCGTAAAACAGCCGCACATCGCAATACGCGGCGACGAGACCGGTCAGCAGCAACAGACTGACCATGTTGAAAATGAAACTGAAGCCCCCCTTCAAGTCGACGATCGAGATGGTGTAACCCACCATGGCCCAGGCTAGCCCCCAGGCCAGGGCACAGACGCACAGGGACACCAGCCAGATGGCATGGGATTGACGGGAGAGCCAGCCCCACCCGAGCGGCAGCAGCAGGCCAACACCTATCATGGCAAAGAGCTGCCATTTGTATGACCAGGGCAGGTTGCCGACCAGTACCAGGTGTGCATCCCGATAGATGTAGAAGCGGGTCAGCAGAAATACGAGGGCGATGAGATTGATGACCCAGTACCAGCGCAAACCGGCGCTCAGGGCGCGGCGGCGGGCATCGAACAGGTGCTGTTCGAATTGACTAGAGGGTCGGCGTGCGTCAATGGATTGCATGGCACCCCTCGTCCAAAACGAGACAAATCCCTTGCGCTTGCCGACCAGACATCGACAATATCCGCAACCCACTGAGTGAAGATGAAATCATGATTATCCCCTGGCAAGAACTGGAGCCGGACACCCTCACCAACCTGCTCGAACACTTTGTGCTGCAAGAAGGCACCGAATACGGTGAACAGGATGTCAGCCTGACCGACAAGGTCGAAGCAGTCAGGCAACAATTGCTACAAGGTAGCGCCGTGCTTGTCTACAGCGAGCTGCACGAAAGTGTCAATGTCGTCCCAAAGACTCATTTAAGCAAGTCACCCACTGACGACTTCCCCCAAGCGTAACGCGGTCACGGCTTATCGGGCGGCTCACCCCGCCCTCCCCCTATCCAGCTCGCATCATCAGGCCGCATGACCAGTTCGCCACCCAGCAGCACCTATTCCAACGTACCCAGAGCACAGGGCAGCCCTCGTTCACCGCTATTGCCGGGAAACGTGGGGGCAGCGGGAGGATGACGGCGCACTTGACCGCACTTTGGGCCACCCCTTATAACGGAACTCCCAAGGAAGAGAGAATTCTATGTCCGCCAAGCATCCCATCATCGCGGTCACCGGTTCGTCCGGTGCCGGTACTTCCACCTCCACCAACGCCTTTCGCTCCATGTTCCACCAGCTTGGATACAAGGCGGCCGTGGTCGAGGGGGACAGTTTTCACCGCTACACCAGGCCCGAGATGGACGTGGCTATCCGCAAGGCCCGGGAGCAGGGGCGGCATATCAGCTACTTCGGCCCGGAGGCCAACGATTTCGGTCTGCTGGAGTCCTTTTTCCAGGAGTATGGCCAGAGCGGCACAGGCCAGTACCGGCGCTATCTGCACAGCTTCGACGAGGCAGTGCCTTTCAACCAGATGCCTGGCACCTTCACCCCCTGGCAGGATCTGCCCGGCGAGACGGATCTGCTGTTCTACGAAGGACTGCACGGCGGCGTGGTCACGGGGGAGCACAACGTGGCGCGGCACGTGGACTTTCTCATCGGCGTGGTGCCCATCGTCAACCTGGAGTGGATCCAGAAGCTCATTCGCGACACCTCGGAACGCGGCCACTCCCGCGAGGCGGTGACCGACTCCATCGTGCGTTCCATGGACGACTACATCAACTTCATCACGCCGCAGTTCTCCCGCACCCACATCAACTTCCAGCGGGTGCCGACCGTCGATACTTCCAACCCTTTCAGCGCCAAGGTGATACCCAGCCTGGACGAGAGTATGCTGGTGATCAGGTTTCGGGGCATCAAACAGGTGGACTTCCCCTACCTGCTGTCGATGATAGACGGCGCCTTCATGTCCAGGATGAACACCATCGTCGTGCCGGGTGGCAAGATGGGCTTCGCAATGGAACTGATCCTGCGCCCCCTGATCCAGCAACTGATCGAAACGGGCAAGATCACCTGAGCCAAGGAGCTTAACGATGCGCGCTGCACTTCTCTCATTCACGCTGGCAACCCTGCTGGGGGGTTGCAGCTCCGGCCCCGCCGCACCCACGGTCGAAACTGGCACCATGGTGGTTCGCCCGGCGGAGCATTGGACCTACGGGGCGACACCACGCTATGCGCTGGCCGAACAATTCCAGTATGCGGGCAACAGCGCCGCGCCCTGGCTCGAGCCGGTACAGCAGGCCGTCATCCGGCAACTGGACGGCAAAGGCTGGCGCAGCGTTCCCCTGGATGAGGCCGACGTCTGGGTCGCCATCGGGGTAGCTGGCAGCCAGGACATGAGCGATGGCGAGATCTTCTCCCGCCTCGGCATGACACCGGGCCTGAACGCCGCCGCCAATGCCCGCAAAGGAACCCTGGCCGTCGTACTGCTCGACGGGCATAGCCAGAAAGCGGTGTGGAGCAGCGCCATCCAGCTCGCCAGCGATGTGCCTGTCGCAGAGGAAGCCCGTGGCCAGCTTAGCCAGCAACTGGCCGCCCAGCTGCTGGGCTCGATACCGTCAGACTGATGTCTCGTTCAACAAAAACGGCCTGCTTCACACAGGCCGTTTTCCATGCACGCCGTGACGGCATCAGGGTCACTTCAACTCGCAGGTCAGCTGGGTCACACCGCTCTTGACCAGGGTAGCCTGCTTGTCCTGACGGGAGAAGGTAGTCACCCCGTCGGAATAGCTGGCAGTCTCTTTGGGCGACTCGATGCGCCCCAGCTTGTGATAGACACCGGCATAAGGGAACTGCACCATGTCGGCCTGGGCATCATAGGTGATGGCCAGCAACTCTTCCCCGCACTGATACTGGCTGTATTGATACTGGGTCGGCTGCGGCATGCTGCAGGCGGCCAGACCGAACAGGGGAAGCAACATCATCATTTTTTTCATCGCACTTTCCTTATGTCATGGCGTTATCGACGGGACAAACTATAGCGGTCAACCCTCAAGGATTTGATAACTATGGGTAATTTCTACCGCTTTTTCCAACATCAGGGAAACTGAACAATATTTTTCCATGGACAGATCCACCGCACGGGCGACCTGCTTCTCCGCCAGACCCTTGCCGGTCACCACGAACTTGAGGTGGATCTGCTCAAATACCCGGGGAACGGTATCGGCACGGGTCCCTTCCAGTTCGACATGGCAGGCGGTCACGGACTGACGGGCCTTCTCCAGGATGGAGACCACATCGATGGAGCTGCAACCGCCGACAGCCAGCAGGATCATCTCCATCGGGCTGGCACCTTCACCCGGGTTGGCGCCATCCAGGGTCACCTGATGACCGGACTCGCTCTCCCCCACAAACTTCATGCCTTCCACCCAGCTGACCTTGGCTTTCATCTCTCACTTTCCTCTCAATGACGACGGTTCTAACGCCCATAGCATACCTCAAGCCGGGGTCGAGTGGCACATGCGCCAGGATCTTGCCCGTTCCCGACGATAAAGCCCCGTTTTGCGGCGACAAGCCTCTCCTGCGAAACGGACGACGACCCAAAGGGAAATAGATCGAAATCAACATCCGACCTCCTCTTCTTGCCTAGAATGCCCCGGACGACGCAGCAGATGGCGGCTCACCGGTGGACGGCAAAACCCCAAAGCCTTGTCAGCACAGGCAAAGGCTCTTATTCTACTGCGACCAAAGAGTAAGGAATGGCAAGCTTGGCAACTTGCCTGGACGCACAGTCCATAAAAATGACACTACAGAGGAAGTCTCATGATCATTGGCAAACCGCAAAGCGATCCCACCCTTGAGTGGTTCTTGTCGCATTGCCACATTCATAAGTATCCCGCCAAGAGCACCCTGATCCACGCCGGTGAAAAAGCGGAAACCCTCTACTACATCGTCAAGGGCACCGTCGCCGTCCTGATCAAGGATGACGAAGGCAAGGAGATGATCCTCTCCTACCTGAATCAGGGAGATTTCCTGGGCGAGATGGGGATGTTCGAAGAGAACGAGAATCCGGAGCGTTCCGCCTGGGTACGTGCCAAAGGCGCCTGCGAAGTCGCCGAGATCTCCTACAAGAAGTTCCGCCAGCTGATCCAGGTCAACCCGGACATCCTGATGCGTCTATCCGGTCAAATGGCCAAACGCCTGCAGCACACCAGCCAGAAGGTCGGCAACCTCGCCTTCCTGGACGTGACCGGCCGCATTGCCCAGACCCTGCTCAACCTGGCCAAACAGCCGGATGCCATGACCCACCCGGATGGCATGCAGATCAAGATCACCCGCCAGGAGATCGGCCAGATCGTCGGCTGCTCCCGTGAAACCGTCGGCCGCATCCTCAAGATGCTGGAAGAGCAGGAGCTCATCTCCGCCCACGGCAAGACCATAGTGGTGTTTGGTACCCGCTGACCGGGTTCCGCCGACGGCGCCCGCACAGCGCCGTTGGATAAAAAGGCTGCCCATGGCAGCCTTTTCCGATCCTCTCCCCTATAATCCCGAACGCCCCGCCGTCATGGCCTTCGCCAAGAGAACTCCTATGCACCTTCAATGCCCCCTTTGCCGCAGCCCCCTGCACCTTCATGCCGCCTCCCGCGGGGTCTATTGCGACAACAAGCACCACTTCGATCCCGCACCGGAAGGCTATCTGGACCTCATCCCCGGCAAGAAGAACCCCAAGGACAGCGACAGCCGGGCCCTGCTGCGCGCCAAGCGCCGCTTCCTGGAACAAGGCCACCAGCTGCCTCTGGTGGACGCCATGGCGAACCTGCTCGCTCCTCTTAGCGAGCGCGAGCTTGTCCACCTCGGCTGTGGCGAGGGGTACTACTGCCGTGCCCTGGCTGAGCGGCTGCCCGGCTGGCAGGTCGGCGGTTTCGATCTGGCCAAGAATGCCATCTTCGCCGCCAACAAGGCGCAACCGGAAGGCCAGTTCGTCATCGCCGACCCGGCGCGCGCCCCGCTGCTGCCTGGCACGGCCCAGGTGCTGCTGGTCAACGACCTCAAGGTCAAGACGGAACTCCTGGTCAGCTGGCTGGCGCCGGGCGGCTATCTGCTCCACGTGCAGCCAGGCCCTCGCCATCAGTGGCAATTGCGCGTCAGCCTCAATCCGGTGAGCATGGAACATCCCCTGAGTTGGCCCGCCCTCACCGGGCTTGTCAATGTTGCCCAGCAACGCGCCCAGTTCAGTACGGCGCTGGATCAGGGCCTGCGCGAGCACATTCTGGAGACCAGTCGCCTCGGCTGGCGTGCCAGCGGCGAGCAGCGTCACGCCTTCACCCACCAGGGGCCCGACGCCCTCGAGCAGGATCTGCTGCTCAGCCTGTGGCAAAAACCGCTGTAAACCGGTGACAAACCATGAAAAAAGGCCCTGACGGGCCTTTTTGACAAAGCGAGTGCGCCTTTCCCCTGACAGGGAAGAGACACCCGACCACGCAACAAGACAAAAATGGGGCCCTCGGCCCCATTTTTCATCACGGCAGATCAGTTGCAGCTCGCCGCGCCCTGATCGACCCAGACGGCGGCCTTGCCGGGCTCATCGCCCTTGGTCCAGTACTGGGCCTTCCACTTGCGGCCGTTGTGGCTGGTGACATCACCACCGTTGTAGACCACTCCGGCATCCCAACCCAGTTGCACCTGGCTCACCAGTTTCCACTGATCGGCGGTGCGGCTCGGCTCGTTGCCCTGGGTCCAATACTTGGCCTGCCACACCAGTTGCTTGTGGCTCACCTTGTCATTGGTGTTGTAGACGGTACCTGCACTCCAGGCCGGGTGGTTGGCCGCATCCGGATCGCTGGCCTCGCAGCCACCACCTGTACTGGCCGGCTTGACGGTCAGGCGGGTAACGGCTGTGGCATCCAGCGCCCCATCGGTGACCACCAGGGTCAGATCGTAGGCCGTGTCACTGGCCACGTTCGAGCCCGTGACCACCAGGGTCGCGCTGTCCAGACCGGTGGCGCTGAGCCCGGCCGGCACTGTCCACTGATAGCTCAGGGCATCACCATTGGGGTCGGAAGCGGTGGCCTTGATGCTCACCTGCTTGCCGGCCTCGACGGTCGCACTGGCCGGTACGCTGACCACGGGGGGCAGGTTCGGCTGCGGTGCCTTGTTGGTGACCACCACCTGATCCTTGGCCGAGAGCCCCTGATCGTCGGTCACGGTCAGCTCGAACACCAGATTGATGTCGCTGCTGACGGCATCCAGTACCACACGGGCCTTGGCCTGGGTGGCATCCAGCAGGCTGGCCTGGGGTCCGGAGACCTGTTTCCAGCTGTAGGTCAGCGCCCCGTTTTCCGGATCGTGGGAGGCGCTGCCGTTGAGGGTCACCTCGGCCGGGCCGGTGGCACTCAGATCGCTGCCGGCATTGGCAACCGGCGGCTTGTTGACCGGCGGCAGCGTACCCTCGCCGTGGCCCAGCCCCTCGTGCATGGCGTTGAGGATGTCGCCGTTGTCCGCATCAATTTCCCAGGCGAACAGACCGCCGAGCTGGTTCGCCAGCACGTACTGCCCCTTGGCCTTGACCGAGCGGTCGTTGTCGAAGGTGATGAGGTCACCACTGCTGGCCTTGAAGACATAGGGGGCCTCGGCCGACTCGTCATAGCCCTGCTCCCAGCCTGCGCCCATGCGGTTGTTGACGATGTCGCGGTAATCCACCACGCCATTTTCCCAGGTACCGCTCACCGGTCCGGTAGCGGTGCCGGTGAAGGGGTTGCCGGCCTGGTAGTTCTTCACTCCGGTCCAGCCACGGCCATACATGGCCGCCCCTACCACAATCTTGCCCGGTGTCACCCCCTGACCCAGCAGCGCCTTGACGCCCTTGTCGGTGGTGTACTTGGTGGCCGGATCCCAGCTGGAGGCAAAGAGGTTGGTCTGGTGGGCCAGATTCGTCAGGTCGAAGGCGCCGCTGAAGTCGTAGCTCATCAGGAAGATGTGGTCCATGTACTGCTGGGCCGCCTGATAATCCACCTTGGCAATCTTGTCACCGCCGGCGCTGATGGCCGAGGTCAGCTCATACTGGCGGCCGGTCTCGGCTTCCAGTTCATCGAGCATGGCTCGCAACTCCTTCATCAGCACCACATAGGTAGCGCCGTCATTCGGGCCGCCCAGGCTGGGGTTGGCCCCCTGTCCGCCCGGGAACTCCCAGTCGATGTCCACGCCGTCGAAGAATTTCCAGGTCTGCAGGAACTCTTTGACCGAGGCGACGAAGGTATCGCGCTTGGTCTTGTCACCCAGGAAATAGAAGGGATCGGAGAGGGTCCATCCGCCGACAGACGGCAGGATCTTGAGGTCCGGGTGGGCCTGTTTGAGGGCCATCAGGTTGCCGAAGTTGCCCTTGTAGGGCTCATCCCAGGCGCTGAGGTTGCCCTGAGACATCTGGATCGCCGCCCAGGGATCATGGATGGAGACCTTGAAGTCTTCGCGGCCCGCACAGGAGCGCTGCAACGCCTCGAAGCTGCCGGAGATCTCTTTGAGGCTGTCGTTGATGCCGTTGCCACCGCAGATGGGGGTGAAGCCGTAGAGGATATGGGTCAGGTTCTGGGCCGGGATCTTGTCCACGGTGAACTTGCGACCATAGACACCCCACTCCACGTAGTAGGCCCCCACCACCTTGCCGGACTTGTTGGCGTAGGGCTTGTTGTTCTCCTTGAGGGGCGCATTGAGCGGCTCCAGGTGGCTGCCGTCGGTATCGGCGACCATCAGCTCCTTCTTGTCGGAGAGGGTGCAGCCATCGGCGTTGCACAGGGCCACCTGCATCTGGTAACGCCCCCCCTTGGTGACCTTGAAGTTGGCGGTACCCGCGGCGGAGGCCGGGCCTGACCACACCTCCTTGCCGTCGAGCAGTACCTTGGCGGTCTGTCCGACGTCACCGGACCAGAGGTTCCAGGTCACGCTGACGGGAGCGCCATCCTTGTGGACGGTCACCAACTGGTTGTAGGCCGAAGCGGCCTGATTGACTTCAACGATGGCAAACTTGGTGGGGCCGGAGCCAATGGTGGGTTTGCCCGGGGCAGCGGCGAAGGCGGAGGTAGTGCAAAGCCCCCCGACCAGAAGCGCCAGCAGGGAAAGTTTTGGACTTAACATATTTGAACTTCCTTATTTCGTTATTGGAATTAACAACGAAAAAGGCAACGCAACCTGCCAGGTAACGCAGACAACATCGCAACCATGGCTTGGCCCATGGACGATACAACCTGTGGTGGCCCCGCTATCCTAGGTACGCAGACCCTTAGACCGGAAGCTTTGCGTCCCGGACTTTCATCCGGTTTGCCTTTTTGCACAACTTGATTTGCGACAAAAATAATCGCCGAATGACTATAGAGGAGAGTCGCCCGGGTGCCACCTGCCAAAAGTGACACCCAACAAGACTCAATTATCACCAAACTCGGCAAATGGAGACGAAAGATGCACCATCATCGCCGATCATGACACCTGGATGGCATCCAGAAAATGTTCAGCCAATGCTCGATTCTGTGAGACCAGTCACTGAACCGGCATCAGCAGGCTGTTCATCAGGGCGCGCAGCTTGAGAGGTTTGACCGGTTTGCTCACGTAGCCAAAGCCGTGCTCACGGATCTGTGCCTGCAACTCGCTCTTGCGATCCGCACTGATGATGATGCCGCCGATACCGTTGCCATGGGCCAGCCTGATCATGTGTAGCGCCTGCAACCCGGTCTTGCCGTCATCCAGGTGATAGTCCGACAGCACCAGCGCAGGCAGGAAGCCGCCGCCGATGATCTCTTCCGCCTGCTCCAGGCTCTGGGCACAGCGCACCTCGCAGCCCCAGCGTCCCAGCAGCGAGGCCATGGCGATGAGGATATCCTCCTCGTTGTCGATGCAGAGGATCCTGACCCCTTCCAGCTGACTGTCTCGCAGGGCCGGGGTCGTCACCTGGCTGGGGATGACGGGCCGGGTCGCGAGGTTCAGGGTGATGGCAAAGACGGACCCCGCTCCGGGCCAGCTGCGCAGGGAGAGCTGATGGCCCAGCACCAGCGAAATGCCGCGGGCGATGGCGAGCCCGAGGCCAAGTCCCTGCTCCCTGGCGGTGCGGGAGTGATCGAGGCGGGAAAACTCGTCGAAGATCGCCTCCTGCTTGCCCTCCGGGATGCCGGGGCCGTTGTCCCACACCTCGATGCGCACCTTATCCCCCATGCGGCGACAACCGAGCAGCACCCGACCGCCGGGGTTGTAGCGAAATGCGTTGGTGAGGAAGTTCTGCAACACCCGCCGCAGCAAGCGCACATCGCTGTAGACCGCAAGGCGGCTCTCCACCACGGAGAACTGGATCCCACCGGCCTGGGCCAGCACGCCGAATTCCGCCTTGAGATTGTCCAGCACATCGCTCAGGGCGAAATCGAGCTTCTTCGCCTTGAACTTGCCCGCCTCGAGGCGCGAGATGTCCAGCAGATCCGTGATGAGATCCTCGGTCGCCCCAAGGGCGTCGTCGATGTGGCGAGCGATGCGGGCCGGTTCGTCCTCCGGGGGCAGCATCTCCAGCAAGGAGGAGGTGAAGAGCTTGGCCGCGTTCAGCGGCTGGGTCAGGTCGTGGCTCACCGCCGCAAGGAACCGGCTCTTGGACTGGTTGGCCCGCTCCACCTGCTGGTTTACCAGCAGCAGTTGGCGGTTGAGTTCGGAGAGCTCGTGGGTGCGCTCGGCCACCCGCGCCTCCAGGTGCTCGTTCGCTTCCCGCAGCACCCGCTCCGCCGCCCTGAACGGGGTGATATCGGTGAAGGTCATGACAAAGCCCCCCGCAGGCATGGGGTTGCCCTGCATCTCGATGACCCGGCCATCGGGACGCTCCCGCGCCGAGACATGGGGGCTACCACGCTTCATGAAGGCAACCCGCCGCGCCACCTGGGCCTCGATGTCTCCCTGGCCGCACAGCCCCTGTCCGGCGTTGTAGCGGATGATCTCCTCGATGGAACGGCCCACCTGAATGAGACCGGGGGGATAGGAGAACAGCTCGATGTAGCGTCGGTTCCAGGCCACCAGCCTGAGCTCCCTGTCCACCACGGAGATCCCCTGCCCCATGTGTTCGATTGCCCCCTGCAACAGGCCGCGGTTGAAGCGGAACATGTCGGAGGCCTCGTCCACTATGGTGGCGATCTCCTCGAGCTGCATGTTGCGTCCCTGCAGGGCGGAGGCCAGCACCAGGCGGGCGGACGAGGTACCGAACACCCCCGCCAGCAGTCGCTCCGTGTGAGCGATGAGCTCGGCGGAGGCCTGCATCTGGGGCGCCAGGGTGCCTCCCCGCTCGCCGGCGAAGCGACCGAAGGCCCGCTTGACGCGGCTGGAACCGACGAAGCGGGCCGCCAGCATCTCCAGCTCCTTCACCGAGACCCGTGCATGATAAAGCGCCGAGGTGTCCCGGCTCGTCTTGCCGACGAAGTTGGCGGCCTGCAGCCGCTCGCTCACCGCCGCCCGTGACAGCAGGGAGCCCGCCACATAGCCGACCAGATTGAGCAGAAGACTCAGGAAAAGGCACCAGGCCCCCAGACTCAGATCCCGCACCGCCGGCCAGTCTGGGGGCGCCAGCAGGGCTTCGAGAGGGGAGCCAGCCAGCAGTCCGCTCTCCGCCAGCAGGGTCACGAACCAGAGGCTGACCCCGAGGGCGAGCCCGAGATAGACTCCCTTGCGATTGCCATGACGCCAGTACAGGCCGAGCAGCAGGGCCGGTGCGAACTGGGCCACGGCCCCGAACGAAAGATAACCGATGCGCGACAGACTGGTGAGATCCCCGAGCCAGAGATAGAGCGCCCAGGCCGCCAGCAAAATCAGCAAGATGGCCCCCCGACGCACCTGCAGCAGCAACCGCATCAGGCGCTCGTCCCGCCCCTGTTGCCAGACCCGGCGCAGCAGGACCGGCAACACCAGATCGTTGCTCACCATGATGGCCAGGGCGATGGTGCAGACGATCACCATGCCGGTGGCCGCCGAGGTACCGCCGAGAAATGCCAGCATCGCCATGCCGTCGAATCCGAGGGACATGGGGAGGCTTATCACATAGGTGTCCGAGGCCATGTCTGCCCCGACCCACTGCTTGCCTGCCAGCGCCAGCGGCCAGATGAAGAGCCCCATCAGGAAGAGATAGAGGGGGAAGATCCAGCGGGCCCAGTGCAGATCCTGCCCCTGGTTGTTCTCCACCACGGTCACGTGAAACTGGCGCGGCAGGCAGATGACGGCACACATGGCGATCAGGGTGTAGATGGCGAGCTCCAGCAAGCCGCCCGGCGTCACCGCCACCACCGCATCCAGGAAGTCGCCCGCCACCAGGGTACGCGCCTCGCTCGGTCTGGCGATGATGAGCCAGAGCGCAAAGCCCCCCACCGCCATGAAGGCGAGCAGCTTGACCACGGACTCGAAGGCGATGGCCACCACCATGCCCCTGTGGTGCTCGGTGGCATCCAGGTTGCGGGTGCCAAACAGAATGCTGAACAGGGCCAGCAGCAGGGTGACCCCCAGCGCCAGCTCCGCCATGTTGCTGGTGGGGCTAACCCCCGTGCTGTTGGCCATCAGCAGATCGAGCCCGGTGACGATCGCCTTGAGCTGCAGCACCAGATAGGGAAGTATCCCCATGACGGCGATGAGGCTGATCACCATGGCCAAGCGCTGGGACTTGCCATAACGGGCGGCGATGAAATCGGCGATGGAGGTGATGTGCTCGCGCTTGGCCACCAGGATGAGGCGGGCCAGCAGGCGCCAGCCAAACAGGAACACCAGCATGGGGCCCAGGTAGATGGGCACCGGCGACCAGGGGGATTCGCTGGCCTGGCCCACTGTGCCGAAGAAGGTCCAGGAGGTGCAATAGACCGCCAGCGACAGGCTGTAGAGCAGAGGCTGCCCCTTGGGGCGACGGCGCTTGTTCTTGTCCGCCACATAGGCGATGAGGAACAGCAAGCCCAGATAGGCGAGCGACAACCCGATCAGCAGCCATCCTTGGTGCATCTCTCTACTTCCCTTGTTCAGATAAGTCGGAGGTCTGCCGCGCCAGAGACCGGCAGACCTGTGTCATCGGCCCTGTTCAGGGCTCTCTTCACGCAGCCGCAACACGAAGACCGGCAGCACTACCAGCACCATGATAAAGAAGATGCCGCCCCCCAGCGGCTCGAACAGCACGCCGCAGATCGCCATCAGGGCCGCCACCGTCATGCCAAGGCCCAGGGCCGCATAGAGCGCCTGGGTGGGGATCTGCTGCTCCGCAGGCAACTGGCGGGTCATGAAGCGGATGGCGCCGAGGTGACTGACGCAGAAGGTGACCCCGTGCAGCAGCTGGCCGAGCACCAGCACCGCCAGGTCGGTAGAACTGCCGAGCAGCACCCAGCGCACCACGCAGCCAAGGGCCCCCACCAGAAACAGGGTCTGGGCACCGAAGCGCTGGAGGAAGCGCTTGTCCGCGGCGAACATGGCGATCTCCGCCACCACTCCCAGAGCCCAGAGATACCCGATCAGGGTGCCGCTGTAGCCGGCGCTCTTCCAGTAGATGGCGCTGAAACCGTAGTAGGCCGCGTGGCTCCCCTGCAGCAGGGCGGTGATGAGCAGGAAGCGGCGCACCGGGGCCGACCTGAGCGTGACGAGCAGCGAGGCCTTGGCCCGCTCCCCTTGCAGCTCCCGGGGGGCGGGTCGCAGCGGCAGCAGGCTGAGCCCCAGCATGATCAGCAGCCCGGCCACCATGGTGTGCAGCACCCAGTCGCTGCCAAAGTTGCCCACCAGGGCCCCCACCAGGGTGGAGGCGACGATAAAGGCAAAGGAGCCGCACAGCCGCACCTTGCCGTAGTCGAGGTGGGTCTGAACCACCATGCGGGTGGCAAGTGCCTCTCCCATGGGCATCAGGGTCGGGTAGATGAAGTTGGCCGCTAGGGTCAGCACCACCAGCCACCAGAGGCTGTGGCCCAGATAGAAACCGAGGAAGGCCAGCAGACTCAGCAGACAGAGCAGGCGGGTGACGGGCAGCAACTGGCCGGCACCCTTGACTCGCCCCATCACCATCAGGTTGCCGGCAAAACGGATGGCCATGCCCACCCCCAGCAACAGCCCTATCTGTTCAGTCCTCACCCCAATGCCTTCCAGCCAGAGCGACCAGAACGGCAGGTAGGCGCCATAAACGAAGTAGAAGGCGCCAAAAAACAGGGCTAACCAGGAGAACGCGGGCATAGGGGCTCGGCAGCGGGACAAGGGGCACAAATGATAACCGATTTCGGGACGGGGATCCCCAGGCAGCATGACAGATAAAAACCATAAATATCAATAAAGTTGAACCTTTGTCACATCCCCCTGTCTATTGGGTAACACCGCTTCCTGATGAGTGTTGCAATCCTTCCACCCGCCCCTGGCGGGTTTCTTTTTTGCAGACGCCGACCTTAATGACAAAAGGGGCCCGAGGGCCCCTTTTCCTTCATGCTGGTCCACGACCATCAGAACACGTACTTGACCCGTGCACTGAGGTTGCGGCCAGGCTCGGTCTGCTTGCTGGTATCTGCGGTGGCGGCAAGGCCGGTGATGCTCTCGTAGCTCACGTACTCCTTGTCAAACAGGTTGAACACCCCCACGTTGAGCTGCAGGTCCTGCACCGGCTTGAACTGGGCATAGAGATCCACCACGCCCCAGCCTGCGCTCTTGATGTTGTCGTTGCCTCGCGCATCCTTGCCCACCTTGTCCATGTCGTCGGCGAAGCGCAGGGCGGTGTTGATGTTCCAGTTCGGCTGCTCCAGACGCACTCCGACGCTGCCGTTCAGGGGGCTCAGGCTGTTGATGTAGTTGCCCTCGCCATCCTTGCCCTCGATGTAGGCCAGGTTGCCCCAGACGTTGACCAGCTCGTTCAACCAGTAGTCCGCCTTGGCCTCGGCCCCCTTGGTGGTCGCCTTGTCCAGGTTCTGGTACTGATAGAGGGCGGTACGGCCTTCGGTGCCCACGGCCGTCAGTTCGATGAAGTCATCGAACTTGTTGTAGAAGGTGGCCACTTCATAGCTGAACCCGCCACGGCTGCCGCGCACCCCCAGATCGATGCCGTCGCTGCTCTCTGGCTTGAGGTTCGGGTTGGGCTCGATGCGATAGCCATACGCCTGGTGGTTCAGGGTGGAGAAGGCGTTGTCATACATGGGCGCCTTGAAGCCGTGGCTGTACTGGGCGAACAGGTTCGCCGCCTCGTGCGCCTTGAACACCAGCCCCAGCTTGGGAGAGAACTCCCCTTCGGAGATCTTCTTCATGTTCTCGCCCGTGTAGGCGGGATCCTCGTCCGGGGTCATCTTGTAGTAGTCGTAACGCACGCCCGGGGTCAGCACCCAACGCTCGCCGAACTTGATCTCGTCAAAGGCCCAGAGCGCACTGCGCTCGCTGGTGGTGGAGGGGAAGCTCAGCTCGTTGTAGCCGACGAAGTCACCCGGAACGGTCGGCCCCTTGAAGCGGGTGCGCTCGTTGTCGGTGTGCTCGTATTCCAGGCCCCAGGCCAGACGCTGGCTGGCGAGCGCCTTGTTGAACTTCACCTGGGCGCCCAGGCTCTCCTGCTCGAAACCGTTGTGATCTAGGGAGTTCTTGGTCACATAGGGGTTGCCCGGCATGACCGGATACTTGGACGAAGCGTACTGATCCAGGGTCTGCTTGGCGCGGCTGTAGTAGATCTTGCTGTCCACGCGATCCGCCCAGGGGGCGTTCAGGGCGAGGCCATGATCCAGTACCAGGGAGAGGTTGTCGGTCTCCTTGTCGGTAATGGGCTGGTTGAAGACGGAGCCCGCCTTGGTCAGATCGATGGCATCCGGATCCTGCCCCTCGGTGAAGTAATCCACCGTCAGTTTCAGGAACTGATCATCGGAGAGATTCCACTTGCTCTTGAACAGCACGGCCTGGCTGACGATGTCGAACTCGTTCTTGTCGCCGTCATAATTCTGGGTGACACCGCCATCGCGCCAGGTGTAGCGCAGCAGGTTCTCGACATCCCCGGTGCGCAGCGCACCCGTGATGCCGGCCATTCTCTGGTGGCTGCTGGAGGCATAACCCGTGGTCGCATCCAGATAGCTGTCGCTGCCCTTGAGGAAGTCGCCAGCATCCTTGGTAGTGATGGCAATGACGCCTCCCAGGGCATCGGAACCGTAAGCGGCGGAGGCCGGCCCTTTGGCCACTTCCACCTGCTTAATCATGTCGGTGTCGAAGTAGGTCTGACCCACGCCGCCGTTCTTGTAGGCATCGTTCTGGCGCACACCGTCCTGCACCACCTTGACCCGGTTTTCGCTCATGCCGCGAATGGTGAAGGTCTGGGCATCTCCTGCGCCTCCCTGCACGCTCACCCCGGGCTCATAGCGGAACAGATCGGCGACGTTGCTGACGACCTGCTCTTCAATCTGCTCCGAGGTAATGACGGCGATGGGACCGGAAACATCTTCCAGCTTCTGTTCCATCCGGGAGCCGCTGACGACCATGACTTCATCGGCTTTCTTGTCTGCGGCGAAAGTGGGGGAGATCAGCCCGGCCGCCACGGCGAGGGCTATCAGGGGGGGGGTGTTGTTGTGCGCCACTGCAAAGTCCTTATTGAGAATTATTATCAAGCGGGAGGCATATTACCCCGCCAGAGACAAAGATCAATAATAAAGTGAATCATTCTCATTTCACTTTATCGTCATTCCCCCTTACACTGGCGCCACTTTTTCGCTCGCCATGCCGCCATCCCATGGTGCAGCCTTTTCCCATCCCCTGTTTCTTGAGTGAGTAACCATGATCCGACGACTCCCCCTGCTCGCCCTGCCCCTGCTGCTGGCCGCCTGCACCACCACGCCGCAGAACACCCCACCCGAGACCCTCTATCACGCACGGCTCGATACGGCCCAGGGGCAGGCGCTGACCTTCGAGCAGGCGGTGGCGCGGGTGGCGGATGCCGATATCGTGCTGGTGGGGGAGCTTCACACTCATCCAGCCATCCATCTGTTGCAGGCCCGTCTGCTGGCAGGGCTTGACGAGATATCGCAAGCCGATGGCCGGGCCCTGGTACTCTCCATGGAGCAGTTCAGCCGCGCCGATCAGCCGGTGCTGGATGCCTACCTGGCCGGACGCATCGGCGAATCGGCCCTCATTCGAGATGGCCATGCCTGGCCCAACTACCAGAGTGATTACCGCCCTCTGGTGGAGTTCGCCAAGGCGCAACACCTGCCAGTGATCGCCGCCAATGCCCCCAAACCCCTGGTGAGCTGCGTCGGTCAGGAGGGACCGGCCTGGCTCGACAAACTGCCGGCCAATCGCCGCAGCCAGCTTGCCCGCGAGCTGACTCTGGGGGATGACGGCTACCGCCAGAAGTTCATGGCCTCCATGCACCATGGGGATGCGGACGGCAATGCCCGTCGCTTCGCCGCCCAGACCAGCTGGGACGACACCATGGCCGAAAGCATGGTGGATTATCTGGGCAAGCATCCCGGCAGGCGCATCATGCATATCGCAGGCAACTTCCACGTGGAGGGGGGACTCGGGATCGCCAGTCGCATCGCCAGCCGCAATCCGGCACTCAAGGTGGCGCTCATCGTGCCGCAAACCGGTGACGAGACAGCCCCCGGGAGAGACGCAGATATCAGGGTCCACATCGCTCCCCTGCCGGAACGCTGGCTAAATGCAAAGGAAATGAAGCAAGATATGGGCGCACTGCATCAATCCCGAAGCCGTGACTGCAGCCAATGGTTGCAACCCTCAAAATAGCCCAAGGATTTCATATGGATGTGTTACTCGTCATCGACATGCAACAGGGGTTGTTCGATAACCCCCGCCATCAGGATGCCCAGGTCATCGCCAACATCAATCGTCTGGCCGATCGCGTGCGGGGCCAACACGGACGGGTCATCTATGTGCAACACGACGAACCGGGTTCCGAGCTGGAACCTAGCAGTGCGGGCTGGCAACTGCACGCCGATCTTGCCCCGTCTCCCCACGACAGCCGGGTGCGCAAGACCGCCTGTGACAGCTTCCTCGACACCGAGCTCGGCTTCCTGCTGGCAGAGCAGTCGGTAGACAGACTGCTTATCTGCGGCTGTGCCACCGACTTTTGCGTCGATACCACGTTGCGCAGCGCCGCCGCCAGGGGCTTTGACGCCTTTGCGGTGACCGACGCCCATACCACGGCGGACAGGCCGCACCTGAGTGCGGAGCAGATCATCCAGCACCACCACTTCATGTGGCAGCATCTGAGCCTGCCTCAAGGCAGAAGCGTGACCCTGCTCACGACGGATGAGCTGCTGGCCACCATTTAACCCGAGCGGGCGTGTTAAGCTGCCCGTCCTGATGTGAACACCCGATTGGAGTCTTGTGTGCGTCTACTCTCTGCCGTTGCCCTCACGCTGCTGTTACCGGCGCTCACCGCCTGCTCCGGATTGCCGGGGGCAGCACCCGATGGCCCGGCCCCCCTGTTCCACACCCATATCAGCGACGACGGGAGCAAGCGCTTCACCTTCGAGGCCGCCCCTCTCGACGTCCTGCCAACCCGGTTGCAGGAGGGAGATGACAACCGGCTGAGCCGCCGCGACAAGAGCCTGCTGGAACGCCGGGAAGCCCTGCAGGACGAGCAGCTCACCCAGATGCTGGCCACGCGCAAGTATTGCCGAAGCGGCTATATCGTCCTCAGCCAGACCTCCTGGAAGATCCGCGGGGAATGCAACGAAAGCGCCAGCCAGGCCGATCGCGATGCCTTCCCCAACCAGGCAGGCTGGCAGGAGTAACCCGGGACATAACAACAAAACGGGCAGCCCATGCTGCCCGTTTCTCATCTCGCTGATTGTCCCCTCAAACGGGTTCATCCGCCGGGCTGGTCAGCTCGGCGCCGTTGTCGATGCGTTTGTGCCCTTCCACCAGGTGAACGAAGTCCACCAGCTCGTCGCCGGAGACACGGAACGCCTGACCGAATCCCTTGACGAACAGCCCCTGCTCGGGCTTGAGCCTAAACAGCACGAAGTCCTTGAGGTTGGAGAGCCCTTTGACTATCTCGCCGAAGCGCCCTTCCAGCGCCGCAACGGCCTTCTCCCAGCGTGCGTCGTCGCGGGCCACCACCTCGGCGACCGCATCGAAGGTCAGACGCTTGCGGGCAAACAGCTCGCGGGCACCGGTTTCGTCCTCGATCAGCATCAGCGATACCTTGGGCACCTGTTGCAGGTTGCGGGCGTGGCGAGCTATCTCGGAGATGAGCACATAGTATCCATCTTCCTGCAGCACGAAGGGGGCATAGCTGGCATTGGGGTTGCCTTCGCCATCCACAGTGGCGAGCTGCAGGGTACGGCAACCGTCGCGGAACTCGCGGATCTCCGGTTGCAGGCGGTTTTGCAGGCGCTCCTGACGTTCACTCATGCTTTCACTTCCTCTTGATACTGACGGCGCAGGGCCATGAAACGCTCCACCTGCTCAGGCAGCAGTTGACGCTGCTCGTCTCGGCCCAGGTAGATCTTGAAAATGCAGCGGCCACTGTGGCCGAAGAACTGGAAGGAGTGCCCTTCCTTGCCCATGAAGAGCTTGCTGACCAGGGCGATGCCCGCCACGTTGTCGAGCTTGAGGTGGCCGTGCAGTTCGCCGTCCCGCCCCATCAGGTTGTAGTAGCCGCGCGCGTTCTTGCCCTTGGGGAAGGGAGCCTTCACCTCGAAGATGGAGCCATCGGATTCGACGATGGTGGTCACCAGCCCCCAGCTGGACAGGTCCGCCAGCAGGGCTTCGGCCTCCCCGGCCGGCACTGGCGTCATCAGGGCGGCAGGCAGATGGCGTACCACCTCCCACTCGCTGACGGCCAGCTCGGTGGCGAGGGTGGACGGGTGGGCGCTCGGGTCTTGCTCCAGCAGCGCGTGAATGCGTTGTGCAATGCTCATCGGTTCTCCCTGGATGATCTGGCGATGGTGCTCGGTGTCGCGGCGGATACTGTAATAAAGCGCCCCAAGTAACGCAATTGATAATCGCTTTCATTCTCAGTGAATTTTGATGGACGACTTGATATTCTCGGCGGCAACCCTATTTCATTCACCCTTCGGAGGTTCGCATGGGCCGTCGTTTTGCCCTCGCATTCAGCCTGCTCGGCTGTGCCCTTTCCCTCTCTTCCCCATCCGTCATGGCGGTGGAGCGTATCGTCAGCATAGGCCCGGCCACCACGGAACTCATCCTGGCACTGGGAGGCGAGCAGAGCCTGGTCGCCACCGATGTCAGCAGTCCGGAGCCCAGAGGCGTGCCCAAGGTCGGCTATCACCGCGCCCTCGCCGCCGAAGGGATCCTGAGCCTCTCTCCGACCCTGGTGGTCGGCAGCGACGAGATGGGCCCGAACAGCACGCTTGATCAGTTGCGCCGTGCCAACGTCAAGGTCGAGGTCATGGCCACAGCCCCTACGCTGGCCAACCTCAACGAGCGCATCGATACCCTGTCCCATCTCCTGGGTGACCAGGCGGCAGGGAGCAAGCTCAAGGAGGAAATTGCCGCCCAGAGCGACAACCTGGCGGCGCAGGCGAAGCAGAACAAGCCCCTCAAGGTCGCCTTCCTGCTGCTGCACAAGGGTCAGCCCACCAGCATCGCCGGTGGCAACACCACCGCCAGCGCCCTCGTCACCCTGGCGGGCGGCGTCAATCCGGTGGCTGGGCTCCACGACTACAAGCCCGTCTCCACCGAATCCCTCATCGAGCTGCAACCTGATCTGGTGCTGGTGAGCGGCCGCGACTGGCAGCAGTATCAGGATCCCGACGCCGTCCTGAGCCAGGTGCCCGCCCTGTCAGCCACCCCGGCAGGCAAGAACAAGGCCATCCACGCCATCGACGGACATGCCCTGCAAGGGGGCTTCAGCCTTCGTTCCCTGCAACAGGCGAACCAGATCGCCCAGTGGATCAAGCAGGGCTCCTGATGCGCCTGCCTCTGCCCTGGCTGCTCGCCCTGACCGGCTGCGCGCTGGCGTTGCTGCTGGTCGGGTCCCTCGCGACCGGCCCCATGTCCCTCTCCCTTGGCGAGAGCCTGCGCGCCCTGTTTGCCGGACCACAGAGCGGGATTGAGGCTCACAAATTATTGATCGTGCAGGAGATCCGTCTGCCACGAACCCTGCTCTGCATTGCCGTGGGGGGCATTCTCGGCCTCTGCGGCGCCGTCATGCAGGGACTGTTTCGCAACCCCCTGGCAGACCCCGGCATCATAGGGGTGTCGGGTGGGGCGGCACTCGGCGCGGCCCTGGCCATCGTGCTGCTCGCCCCGTTGGGCTCGCACCTGCAGAGTCTGCTCGGCCTGGGGTTGCTGCCCCTGCTCGCCTTTCTCGGCGGAGCCCTTACCACCACCCTCGTCTATCTGCTGGGTACCCGGGAAGGGGGCACCTCGGTCACCGTGATGCTGCTGGCCGGGGTGGCCATCACGGCGCTCTCCGGTGCCGTCATCGGACTGCTCACCTATCTCGCGGACGATCAGATGCTGCGCAACCTGAGCCTGTGGCAGATGGGCTCCCTGGCGGCAGGCAAGCCGGTCGATGTGACGCTGGCGCTGCTGACCCTGGCCGCCCTGCTGCTGCTGTTCATGCGCGATGCCAATCCCCTCAACGCCCTGCTGCTGGGAGAGGGAGAGGCACGGCACCTGGGGGTGAACGTGCAGACGCTGAAGCGTCGCCTCATCCTGCTCACCGCTGCTGGTGTCGGCGTGGCGGTGGCCGTGGCCGGCATGATCGGCTTTGTCGGTCTGGTGGTTCCCCATCTGGTACGGCTGCTGGCCGGTCCCAACCATGTCCGCCTGCTCCCGCTGTCTGCCCTGCTGGGGGCTGGCCTGCTGCTGGGGGCCGACATGCTGGCGCGTACCCTGCTCGCACCGGCCGAGCTGCCGGTCGGCATCATCACCGCCCTGCTGGGTGCCCCCTTCTTCATCTGGCTCTTGGTCAAGAGCCGCCGAACCCTGTAACAGGAGATCGTCACCTTGCCCGGATCCCCCTCCCCCCTGCTCAGTTGCCGGGGCCTTCGCCTCAGTCGTGGCAACCGGCTTATCCTGGACAGCCTGGATCTCGACCTGCATGCCGGCAGCCTGACCGCCCTGCTCGGCCCCAACGGGGCGGGCAAAAGCTCACTGCTCAAGTGCCTGACCGGCGAGCTGGAACATGAAGGGGAGATCCACCTGTTCGGCCAGACACGCAGGGGGTGGGCCGACAACGCTCTGGCCCACCGGGTCGGTGTGCTGCCGCAAAGCTCCTCCTTGAGCTTCCCTTTCCTGTGCGAAGAGGTGGTGGCCATGGGTCGGCTGCCCCACAGCGAGCCTGCCAGCCGGCGCGACGAAATAGTCCGCGCCGCCATGACCCACGCCGGGGTCGACCATCTGGCGAACCGCCTCTATCCCGGCCTTTCCGGCGGGGAGCGTCAACGGGTGCAGTTCGCCCGGGTGCTGGCCCAGATCTGGCAGGCCCCGGAGGAACCGCAGCAAGCGCGGCTGCTGCTGCTGGACGAGCCCACCTCGGCGCTGGATCTCAAATACCAGCACCAGTTGCTCGCCATGGCCCGGGCGCTGGCCGGTCGCAACACCGCCGTGCTGGTGGTGTTGCACGACCTCAATCTCGCAGCCCGCTACGCCGATAGGCTGGTGATGCTGGATCAGGGCAGGCTGATGGCTGACGGCAGCGCAGGCGAGGTGCTGACTCCGGCGCTCATCGCGCGCCTCTACGACTACCCCGCACAGGTGATCCACCACCCCGAGAGCGGCGTCCCCATGGTGGTGTGACCCCCAAGGGCAGATAGCAACAGAGCGCCATCAGGCGCTCTGTCTTTTTGCTGTATCCAGCCTTGGGCTGACCAGCAGGGTAATCCCCTGGGCACATCAGGCTATCTGGTAGCGCCCCGGCTTGTGATTGAGTGTCAACACCAGATTACAGATGATGGCTGCCACCACGGAAAGCACCAGCAGCCAGGGGGAGACCACGAAGAAAGAGGCGACGACGATGGCGCAATCCAGCCCCATTTGCAGCTTGCCTGCCCGCACACCCCATCTGTCCTGAATGAAGAGCGCCAGGATGTTGAAGCCCCCCAGGCTCGCCTTGTGGCGGAACATGATGAGCAGCCCCATGCCGATCAGGGTGCCGCCGATCAGCGCCGCATAGACGGGTTCGATCTTGCCGATTTGCAGCACGGCGTTGAGGTGATCCGTCATGAAGGAGACGGTGGCCACGGCGGCAAAGGTATTGAGGGTGAAGCGCGGCCCCATTCTGAGCCAGGCCAGGGCATAGAAAGGCAGGTTCATGGCGAAGAACAGCAGGCCGAAGCTGATGCCGGTCACCTGTTGCAGCAGCAGCGCCAAGCCGGCGGTGCCACCGGTGAGCAGGCCGACCTGATGGAACAGGAAGATGCCGAGGGAAACGAAGCCTGCTGCGGTCAGCAAGGCGAGCACATCCTCATACAGTGGGTGCGCAGAGCGTGAAGTGTTGTCCATAACCAGGTATCCAGTCGCGAAGCAAGAGAGTGTTGGCCGCCCGTCGGGCGGAGCGAGCCCCGTTAACCGGGGCTTCGTTATGCCGACAGTCTCCATTTTGAGTGAGATGGATCACAAGTCCCACCCTTCACGCGCCAAAATGGTGCGCGTCATCCAGGCGTTACAATCCTTGCACCAAAATGTCCCACACTCACCGCCGGCCTGATGCTGAAAACCTGAAACGGGCCGCTGCCCCCGCGCCCGAATCGTTCTAGAATGAGTCGCTTGTCACTGCCAGCGGAACAACAGCGGATGAGAGTCACCGTATTCGGAATAGGTTATGTCGGGTTGGTTCAGGCCGCCGTACTGGCGGAGATGGGGCACAAGGTGGCCTGCGTGGATGTGGATACCGACAAGGTCGCGGGCCTGAAAGAGGGGCGCATTCCCCTCTTCGAGCCCGGCCTCGCCCCTCTGGTGCAGCGCAACCATCAGGCCGGTCGCCTGATCTTCACCACAGACCCGGCCCGGGCGGTGGAGTTTGCCGAGCTTATCTTCATCGCGGTCGGAACGCCGCCGGACGAGGACGGGTCCGCCGACCTCCATCAGGTGATGACGGTGGCGGACACCATAGGCCGCCTGATGCAAGGGGGCAAGGTGGTGGTCAACAAGAGCACTGTCCCTGTCGGCACCGCCAGCCGGGTACGGCGACACATTGCGGAGCGCCTCGCCGACCGTGGTCTCGACCTTCCGCTCGACGTGGTTTCCAACCCCGAATTTCTGAAGGAGGGCGCCGCCGTCGCCGACTGCCTACGGCCGGATCGCATCATCATCGGCACCGACTCCGATCACGCCTTCTCCCTGCTGGAGGAGCTCTACGCCCCCTTCAACCGCAAGCGAGACCGCATCCTGCGGATGGATGCACGCAGCGCCGAACTGACCAAGTACGCCGCCAACGCCATGCTGGCGACCCGCATCTCCTTCATGAACGAGATGGCCACCCTGGCCGAAGCCCTGGGCGCCGACATCGAGGAGGTGCGCAAGGGCATTGGTGCCGATCCGCGCATCGGCCACCACTTCATCTACCCGGGCTGCGGTTATGGCGGATCCTGCTTCCCCAAGGATGTCAGGGCGCTGATCCACACCGCGAAGGAGGCGGGGTGCGAGCCCCCCCTGCTGCGCTCGGTGGAGCAGGTCAACGAGGCGCAGAAGCACAGGCTCATGACCCGGCTGCACCACCATTTTGGTGCCAGTCTGTCGGGGCGCACCTTCGCGTTATGGGGACTCGCCTTCAAACCCAATACCGACGACATGCGCGAAGCCCCGAGCAGGGTGCTGATGGAGGCGATCTGGGCGGCAGGAGGCAAGGTGCAGGCGTTCGACCCCGAGGCCATGACCGAGGCCGCCCGCCTCTATGGCCAGCGGGCAGATTTGATCCTGTGCGACACCCAGGAAGCCGCCCTTCAGGGGGCTGATGCCCTGCTCGTCTGCACAGAGTGGCAACAGTTCCGCGCACCGGATTTCGACCTGCTTCGCCAGACCCTGAAGCAGGCCATCATCTTCGACGGCCGCAACCTCTATGATCCGGCCCGTCTGCGCCAGCGCGGTTTCACCTACTATGCCATCGGCCGTGGCGATAGCCTGACCCATCAGGAGGAGCGATGAAGTACCTCGTCACCGGCGCCGCCGGGTTTATCGGATTTCATGTGGCGTGCAGGCTCTGTGGCGACGGCCATCAGGTGGTGGGGATAGACAACCTCAACGACTACTACGCGGTGAGTCTCAAGGAGGCGCGCCTCGCCCTGCTCACGCCCCTGCCCGGCTTTCGCTTCGAGCGCACCGATCTCGCGGACCGCGCGGCCATGGCTTCGCTCTTTGCCCGCGAGCAGTTTGACCGGGTGATCCATCTGGGGGCCCAGGCCGGGGTGCGCTACTCCCTAGACAACCCCTTCGCCTACGCCGACAGCAACCTCACAGGCCACCTTACCGTGCTGGAGGGGTGTCGCCAGACCCGGGTGCAGCATCTGGTCTATGCCTCCTCCAGCTCGGTCTACGGGCTGAACGAACAGATGCCGTTCAAGCCGTCCGATGGGGCGGATCATCCCGTCTCCCTCTATGCGGCGAGCAAGAAGGCGGGGGAGCTGATGGCCCACTCCTACTCCCATCTCTACGGCCTGCCCACCACCGGGCTGCGCTTTTTCACCGTCTACGGCCCCTGGGGTCGGCCCGACATGGCCCTGTTCAAGTTCGTGCACGCCATCCTGAACGGCGACCCCATCGACCTCTATAATCAGGGCCAGCTCAGCCGGGATTTCACCCATGTCGACGACATCGTCGAGGGGATAGTGCGCATCGCAGACCGCCCCCCCGCGGGCGATGCCCACTGGCAGGGGGCCCCGGACGCCAGCCCGGCCCCCTATCGCCTCTTCAACATCGGCAACGGCAGCCCGGTCAGGCTGCTGGACTTCGTGGATGCCATCGAGTCGGCCCTCGGCAAACGGGCCATCCGCAACATGCTGCCCATGCAGCCCGGCGACGTGCTCGCCACCTGGGCCGACACCCGCTCGTTGTTTGACGTCACGGGCTATCGCCCCCGTGTCGGGCTCAAGGAAGGGGTCGACGGCTTTGTCCGCTGGTATCGGGACTACTACCGGGTCTGAGCCAGGCGAGGTGGCAGGGTCCCCTGGCTCAGACCCTGCGCTCAGGATGAAGGGGTATAGCTGAAGGGCACCATGGAGGGGAAGAGCCCACGGCAGGCGGATTTAAGAGCCTGCGGGCCTGCCAGCAGCCAGTCGGTACGGTGACGGTTGCCGAGGTTTTCCATCTTCGCGGGGTCAAAACACCTCACCATCAGGTCGGCGCTCCCCAGTACCCAGCGCCCGGGGGCAGCCTCTATCCAGGCGGCAGCTTCCCGGGCCTGCTCCCCGTCTCCCATCAGATAAGGGTAATGTTTCACTGGTTGCAGGCTAAACAGCAGATGCTGCTCCTTGAAGCCCGCCAGCAGCAGTTCATCCCCCGCGGGCACCCTCTGCGCCGCCAATGCCATGACTGCCTGAGGGGTGCGCACCTCGTTGAGGCGCACGCTGATCCAGCAGGAGTAGATCAGCCACCCCACCGCCAGGGAGCAGAGAATGGCGGTCAGTGGCGCCCGGCGAAGCCAGGCATTGATCAGCAGCAAGGATCCCCCCAGCACCAGCAGGGGAAGCCAGGGATCCGGCCCCAGTTCCCCCAGACGGCTGGCCACTCTGTCGCTAAATGCGAGCACCAGAGCCCCCACCAGCCCAGCCCCTCCCAGCAGCCAGCCGAGCCCGGCCAGCAGTCGCCCCGGCCAGACCCGGACCAGCAGGGTGCCGATGAAGGGTGCGGTCAGGAGCGCCAGGGCGGGCGTACCGGGCGTGATGTAGACGCCCCGCTTGCCTGGCGAGCAGGAGAAAAACAGCACCACCAGCATCAGATAACCCAGCAGCAGCAGGATACGCCTGTCCTGCGCCCGAATGGCGCGCCGCCAGGCCACTACCAGCCAGGGCAGCAGCAGGGAGAGCGGCAGCCAGAACGGCGGGATCACCGAGGTGAGGTAGTACCAGAAGGGTTTGACGTGGTGCCAGGCGCTGGTATAGCGAGTCACCGTCTGGCGCAGCAATATGTTGTCTCTGTAGGCCAGCAGGAGGGGATCCCCGCTTCGGGTCACGGCCTCCAGCATGGGGACCAGCCAGAGGCTCATCGCCAGGGCCATGGCCAGCGGCCCGAGCAGGGCCTTCAGCCAGGCTGACAACGGCGCGGCGCGGATTTGTGCCCTGTGGGTCCAGAGCGCGGGAAGCAGCACCAGCAGGGCCAGTACTCCCACCCCCTTGGTGATGACGCCAAGCCCCGCGGCAAACCAGCCGAGCCAGTACCAGCGCCACCCTCCCTCGCAGAGCAGGAAGCGCAGAAAACCATAGAGACCGAGGGTGATGAAGGCCGTCGCCAGGGCATCGATCTGCGCCGTCTTGGCCTGCAGGGTGAACTGGACGGTAAAGAGCAGCAGCAAGCCCGCCAGAAATCCCGTCGCCGGATCCCACAGGCGGCGCCCCAGATCCCACACCAGCAAGATGGTCAGCAAGCCAGACAGCAGGGAAGGCAGCAGAAAGGCCACCTTGATGGAGCCAGTCAACACATAACCGATCGCGATCCCCCACATAAAGAGCGGCGGCTTGTCCGGATAGAGCTCCCCGCCGCGCATGGGGAAGAGCCACTGGCCGCTCTCCACCATCTCCCGGGCGATCAGGGCGAAGCGCGGCTCGTCCGCCGGCCAGGGGTCCCGCAGACCCAGCCCGGCCCCCAGCACCACCAGCGCGATCAGCAGCAACCAGCCAAGGGACGTCTGATTAAGCAAGGTGCGATCACTCACCATGACGAGCCTCCCCGGTCACTCCCTTGTCACGCCGCCAGCCCCGATGCTGGATATCGAGATAGAGGCTGTAGAGCGCGGTAAAAGTGGGGAAGAGGTTTTGCAGCACGCCGACGGAGTCCTGCTTGGGAGAGAAGGTGAAGTAGCTGAGCGTCATCAGGCTGCCAAGCACGCTCATGTACCAGAACAGGCGCGGGATGACGGGTCGTCCCGCCCGCCTGGACGCCAGAAACTGCACCAGCCAGCGTCCGCCGAACATCAGCGCCCCCGTGTAGCCGATCAGCTTCCAGCCGGTGACGTGCACCCCGGTCCAGTCCAGCCAGTCGATGGGGGCAGACAGCCAGGCGTCCATCACTCCAGCATCTCCCGGATTTCAACCACCTTGGAGCGGCGCTGCAACCACCAGACCCCGACCACGTCCACCAGCCCGACCCAGAGCCGGTTCCAGACCCCGTATTTGGAGATGCCCGCCTGGCGTGGCCTGTGGTTGACCGGCCAGGGCGCCATGCGCCCCCCTTGAGCCTGGATCAGCGCGGGGATGTAGCGGTGCATGTGATTGAAGGCTGGCAGTTTCAGATACCAGTCGCGACGCACGACCTTGAGCCCGCAGCCGGTATCCGGAATGCCGTCACGCAGCAGCAGGTCGCGAAAGCCGTTGGCCAGCGTTGAAGAGAGACGCTTGACCCAGTCGTCGCGGCGGTTGACCCTGTGGCCGATGAGGCCCACCTGGTATGGATCGCTCTGGTAGCGGCGCATCGCCTCCTCCAGCATGGCGGGAATGTCGGCGGGATCGTTCTGACCATCGCCGTCGAGTACCACCAGCCAGTCGCCACGCCCGTGGCGCACCCCGCTCAGCACCGCCATGCTCTGGCCCACGGCATGGACATGGCACAGCACCTTCAGCCTGGTGAAACGCGTCTGCAAATCGCGCAGCACCACATGACTGCCGTCCACGCTGCCATCGTCCACATAGATAAGTTCGTACTCGAACCTGCCCCCAAGGGCGGCATCTATTTCGCCGACGAGCGGGGCCAGATTGTCCCGTTCATCCTTGGCGGGTACCACGACAGAGATATCGACCGATTCGACCATATGCATATCCTGCCCTCATCCGAGGCGCTATCGACTCACCCGGCAGACCCGACGACATTGCATCGTGGCCTGGCTGACATCATGCAAATACAAGGCGTTAGAAAACAACTGTGTCAGCATATTGAACCTCAATTAACAAATCTGTCAAAGCAGTCACTGACCCGGGAGCCATACCGCCTCTCCCCTGCACCAAAAGTTCCATACCGTTTTCATCTCTGTTGCTCACCCACATAACCAGATGTTCCATCTGCTGGCTGGCGTCCCTCCCCGGATCGGGCCTATATGTTGCGGATACCAAAGACGAGGTTTCCATGAAAAAACGACTCTGGGGCTGGGGACTCCTGATACTGCTGGCCACCACTTCCCACGCAGATCTCTTTCGTCAGGCCCCCAAGGCCATGAGCGCACTGCGCCAGGGCGCCGCCATGGAACAGGGCAATCCGAGGCAGGCCATCGCCCACTACTGCACCGCCGCCAACCTTGGCAACCCGGAAGCCTATTACCGCATCGGCCGCCTGCTGGCCCGCGGCCCCCAGGGGATCCGCAATGCCCGCAGCGCCAACGCCTACCTGGCCATGGCCATGCGCCTTGGCAACCAGCAGGCCGCCCGTTACTACAACGAGCGGGTCGGCAATGCCCCCCTGGGTACCTGCGGCATCGGAGGCGGTGGCGGTGGTGCTCCCTGGGTACGCCCCAGTACCCCCTTCGATCAGGAGCGCTACCTGGCCAGACAGTCACAGGCCAAGCAAAAGCTGGCCGTCATGATCCGCCAGGCCGCCCAGCGTCACAAAGTGGACCCCCAGCTCGCCCTGGCCATCGCCATCGCCGAATCCAATCTGAACAGCACCGCCGTCTCCCCCAAGCAGGCGCAGGGCGTCATGCAGCTCATTCCCGAAACCCAGGCCCGCTTCGGCGTGACCCGGCCGTTCGATGCCCAGCAGAACATCCGTGGTGCCATGATCTACCTGAAGTGGCTGGAGAAGCAGTTCGGTCCGGACTGGGTGAGGATCAGCGCCGCCTACAACGCCGGGGAGCAAGCCGTGCTGCGCCACGGCGGTGTGCCGCCCTATCAGGAAACCCAGGAGTATGTGCAGCGGGTGCTCTACTACTCGGGGCAGGATCCTGACAAACCTGCCCGTCGCAGCTCACCGCGCTGAGCTTGCCCGGTTGCCCCTCTTCCCTCGCGCCTGTCGGCCGTCCCGGCCTGCGGCGCCCGGCTTTGCCGCCCCTGTCCCATTGGTTTACAA
Source organism: Aeromonas sp. QDB14 (assembly GCF_027707845.1). Classification (NCBI taxonomy): domain Bacteria; kingdom Pseudomonadati; phylum Pseudomonadota; class Gammaproteobacteria; order Aeromonadales; family Aeromonadaceae; genus Aeromonas; species Aeromonas sp. QDB14. The sequence goes on from NZ_JAPCJD010000024.1 coordinate 45,152, forward strand.
TCGACGGGTTTTTTGGAACCGGGTTGACGGCCCGTCGACCCGGCCCCACCACGACATCAGTTTGTTAATGCCAAGACATTAAACTGCTGAAAGGAAGAGAATTAGCCAATGGCTCAATTTATTTACACCATGAACAGGGTTGGCAAGGTCGTGCCGCCCAAGCGTCATATTCTCAAGAACATCTCCCTCTCCTTCTTCCCGGGGGCCAAAATAGGCGTGCTGGGTCTGAACGGCGCCGGGAAATCGACCCTGCTGCGCATCATGGCGGGTATCGACACCGAGATCGAAGGGGAAGCCCGTCCGCAGCCCGGCATCAAGATCGGCTACCTACCCCAGGAGCCGAAGCTGGATCCGGAGCAGACCGTACGCGAAGCGGTCGAAGAGGCGGTCGGCGACGTCAAACGCGCCATGGCGCGCCTCGACGAGGTCTATGCAGCCTATGCCGACCCGGATGCGGATTTTGACAAGCTGGCCCGCGAACAGGGCGAGCTGGAAGCCATCATCGCCGCCCAGGGCGGCCACAACATGGAAAACCAGCTGGAGCGCGCGGCCGATGCCCTGCGCCTGCCGGCCTGGGATGCCCAGATCAAGCACCTCTCCGGTGGTGAGCGCCGCCGCGTGGCCCTGTGCCGCCTGCTGCTGGAAAAACCGGACATGCTGCTGCTGGACGAACCGACCAACCACCTGGATGCGGAATCCGTGGCCTGGCTGGAGCGCTTCCTGCACGACTACGAAGGCACCGTCGTGGCCATCACCCACGACCGCTACTTCCTCGACAACGTGGCGGGCTGGATCCTGGAGCTGGACCGCGGCGAAGGCATCCCCTGGGAGGGCAACTACTCCTCCTGGCTGGAGCAAAAAGATGCCCGTCTGGCCCAGGAAGCCAGTTCCGAAGCCGCCCGTCGCAAGTCCATCGAGAAGGAACTGGAGTGGGTTCGTCAGAACCCGAAAGGCCGTCAGGCCAAATCCAAGGCTCGTATGGCTCGCTTCGAAGAGCTCAACACCAACGACTACCAGAAGCGCAACGAGACCAACGAGCTGTTCATTCCGCCCGGACCGCGCCTGGGCGACAAGGTGGTGGAGGTGGCCAACCTCTGCAAGTCCTATGGCGACCGCCAGCTGATCGACGATCTCTCCTTCTCCATTCCGAAGGGTGCCATCGTCGGCATCATCGGTCCGAACGGTGCCGGTAAATCGACCCTGTTCCGCATGATGTCGGGTCAGGAGCAGCCGGATTCCGGTTCCATCACCCTGGGTGACACCGTGGTGCTGGCCTCCGTGGATCAGTTCCGCGACAGCATGAACGACAAGAAGACGGTGTTCGAGGAAGTCGCCGACGGCCAGGACATCCTGCGCATCGGCAACTACGAGTTCCCGAGCCGCGCCTACATCGGCCGCTTCAACTTCAAGGGTTCCGACCAGCAGAAGCGGGTCGGCGAGCTCTCCGGTGGTGAACGTGGCCGTCTGCACCTGGCCAAGCTGCTGCAGACCGGCGGCAACGTGCTGCTGCTGGATGAACCGACCAACGATCTGGACATCGAAACCCTGCGCGCCCTCGAGAACGCCCTGCTGGAGTTCCCGGGTTGCGCCATGGTCATCTCCCACGACCGCTGGTTCCTCGACCGCATCGCCACCCACATTCTGGACTACCAGGACGAGGGCAAGATCGAGTTCTTTGAAGGCAACTTCACCGAATACGAAGAGTGGAAGAAGAAGACCTACGGTGCCGAGGCTATCCAGCCGCGCCGCGCCAAGTACAAGCGCATTGCCAAGTAAGGCGAGGCAACAGCCGCGCCGCCAGGCATGACGTCACAAGGGGAGCCGGGGCTCCCCTTTTTTGCCTCTTCTGACTTACAATCTCCACCTATTCCCCAGCGATAGCGACCCATGACCCAAGCCTCCACCACCAGACTCACCATCCAGATCCGGCTCGAACCCGGCTGCCTGGGGCCGGATGGCAAGCAGCACATCGATACCTTCTGCGCGGCCGCCAACCGGATCCTCGCCGCCATCGAACCCCGACGGGTGCACTGGGTGCTGCTGCCCCGCCATGACAAGCAACTGGCCGAGCAGGCCTACTTCCTTGATGGCCGCCCCTTGAGTGAAACCCAGGCCACCCTGCTGCTGCAACGCATGGGGTTGGCCCTCGATCCCTTGCTGGAGCAAAGCGATGCCGTGCTGAGCCAGCTTATCGAACGCTACCAGAAAAACCGTTGATCCCGATGTGGAAACGGGGCTCTATTGGTCCCCTTTCTCCGGCCTCCGGGAGAAAACGTTTGAATTTTTACTCTATTCATTGATCCGCCTCGCACATCCGGGGTTTGTAAACCTGGCCGCCTGTGTGAAAATGTGCGCGCTGTCACGGTATCAGGACGAGTCTGGTCACTTCACCGCCAGAATCAGGGTCCGTCGCCCCGCATGGATGGGCCGGGCCCCCTGCTGCCTATTTCACGTCACCCATTGGAATCCAACATGAATCAACCACATCACGCTACCGGGCAGACCGCCAGCCCGGCTGCCGGGCAGGGATTGCTCGAGCGCCTGTTTGCCCTGCGCGGTCATGGCACCACGGCCCGCACCGAGGTGATCGCCGGCATCACCACCTTCCTGACCATGGTCTACATCGTCTTCGTCAACCCGCAGATCCTCTCTGCGGCAGGCATGGATACCCAGGCCGTGTTCGTTACCACCTGCCTCATCGCCGGCATCGGCAGCATCCTGATGGGTCTGCTGGCCAACCTGCCCATCGCCCTGGCTCCCGCCATGGGCCTCAACGCCTTCTTCGCCTTCGTGGTGGTGGCCGGCATGGGCTACTCCTGGCAAGTGGGCATGGGCACCATCTTCTGGGGTGCGCTGGGCCTGCTGATCCTGACCCTGCTGCGGGTACGCTACTGGCTCATCGCCAACATTCCCCTGACACTTCGGGTCGGCATCACCGCCGGCATCGGTCTGCTCATCGCCCTGCTCGGCCTGCACAATGCCGGCATCGTGGTCGCGAGCCCCGCCACCATGGTGACCGTGGGCAACCTCACCTCCCTGCCCTGCCTGCTGGGGCTGCTCGGTTTCTTCCTGATCTGCATCTTCTCCGCCCGCGGCGTCCACTCAGCCGTGCTCATCGCCATCGTGGTGACCACCACCCTGGGCTGGCTGTTCGGCGACGTCACCTTCAAGGGCTTCGTCTCCGTGCCGCCGAGCATTACACCGGTCTTCGGCCAGCTGGACCTGATGGGATCGCTGGACATCAGCCTCGCCGGGATCATCTTCTCCTTCATGCTGGTCAACCTGTTCGACTCTTCCGGCACCCTGATCGGCGTGACCAACCGCGCCAAGCTGGCCGATGACAAGGGGCACTTCCCGCGCATGAAGCAGGCCCTGGTGGTGGACAGCGTCAGCTCCGTCGGCGGCGCCTTCATGGGGACCTCGTCCGTGACGGCATACATCGAGAGCAGCTCCGGCGTCGCCGTCGGTGGTCGCACCGGCCTGACCGCCATCGTGGTGGGCATCCTCTTCCTGCTAGCCATCTTCTTCTCTCCGGTGGCCGCCATGGTGCCGGCGTATGCCGCAGCGGGGGCCCTCATCTACGTGGGCGTGCTGATGTGCTCCGAGCTGACCCGGGTGAAGTGGGAAGACCTGACCGAAGCGGTGCCGGCCTTCATGACCGCGGTGATGATGCCGTTCAGCTTCTCCATCACCGAGGGGATCGCCGTGGGCTTCATCTCCTACTGCGTGATGAAGGCAGGCACCGGCCGCTGGCGCGAGATCAACCCCTGCGTGCTGGTGGTGGCCCTGCTCTTCGTCCTCAAGTTTGTCTGGGTCGATGCCCACTGATTTTTCTTCCATGGAAAGAAAACCAGACTCTGAAAACAAAAATGCCCGTCATCGACGGGCATTTTTTTATGGCGGGTACAGGGCTCAGCGAATGCCGCGGGCCTCACGGATCCACTCCCAGGCCTGCTGGATCTCCTGGGTCTTCTCCTTGGCCATCTCCATCATCTCGGGGGGCAATCCCTTGGCGGCCAGCTTGTCAGGGTGATGCTTGCTCATCTCCTTGCGATAGGCACGCTTGATCTCCTGATCGCTGTCGCTCTCGTTCACCCCGAGCAACTGATAGGCATCCTTGAGGCGATCCCGGGAGGGGGGCTCCTGGCGGTACTGCTGTCCGCCGTGCCCGCCATCCTGATACTGGCCACCGTGCGCCCGGTTGAAGAAGTTCATCTGCGCCTCGGCCATCGCCAGAATGCGGGCCAGCTCGATGCGACTGAACCCCAGCTCGTCGGCGATGGTTTGCAGGATGGCCCGCTCGTTCGCCTCCACCTGACCGTCGGCGAAGGCGGCCTGCAGCTGGACCTCGAGGAAGAAGCGCAGGATGTCGCGCTGCCCCAGGCTCGCCTGGCGAAACTCCGCCAGGGTCTCGCGCAGGGGGAAGTCACTCTCCTTGCCAAGGCGGAACGACTCCTGAGCCCGTACCCGCTGCTCTCCGGCCAGACGCATCCTATCCATCAGGTTGGACGCGACCCGTATTTCGTGCTCGGTGACCTGGCCGCTCGCCTTGGCGATGTGGCCCATGACGGCGAAGGTGGCATGGAAAAAGACGGCCTGTTGCTGCTGGCTGGGTGCCCGCTGGAAGGCCCCGCGGATCCCCATGCCCCGATCGAAGCGATGGCCGATCCACAGGCCCAGCAGGGCACCGAAGATGTTGCCGAGCAGAAAACCGAAGAAGGTGCCAAGCACCTTGCCCCAAATACGCATGGTTCAAGACCTCGTGATGTTAATGGGTGCCGGCGAGCAGTTTCTCGTCCAGCTCGCGCAGCCGATCCACTGTGCCGATGTCGCGCCACTCGCCTGCCAGCAGGCTGCCACCCACCCGTCCCTGCGCCATCCAGTCGCGCAGCAGGGGGGCCAGCTTGCGCGCCCCGCAGGGCAAGCCAGCAAAGGCAGCGGGGTGATAGAGGCCGACGCCGCTGAAGGTGAGGGCCGGGGTGTCCAGCACCCGACCCGCTTGCAGGGAGAAGTCCCCTTTCGGATGCTGGGGAGGGTTGGGCACCAGCCAGAGGTGGGCGAGATCCTCCCCAAGCGGCTGGCTCACCAGAGCGCGATAATCCAGGTCGAGCCAGGTATCGCCGTTGATCACCAGAAAGGGTTCGCTGCCCAGCAGGGGCAGCGCCTGCACGATGCCGCCGGCGGTCTCGAGCGCGCTCTCTTCGGCCGACCAGTGGATGGATACCCCGAGCGCACTGCCATCGCCGAGGGCCGCCACCAGCTTGTGTCCGAGCCAGGCGTGGTTGATCACAAGCTGGGTCACCCCGGCAGCAGCCAGCTTCTCGATGTGGTGCACGATGAGCGGCTTGCCCCCCGCCGCCAGCAGCGGCTTGGGCAGCAGATCGGTGAGCGGGCGCATCCGCTCCCCCCGCCCCGCGGCCAGGATCATCGCCTTCATGGTGTCACCCCGGTGCGCGCCAATCCGGGCAGCACCACCTGCTCCAGCCACTGGCCGAAGCGGGCCAGCACCGGATAGGCGGCGCCATGGCTGCGACAGACATCGACCACATAGCCGAGGGTGCGGGGAATGTCCTTGAGGTAGCCGGCCTTGCCATCGCGGTGATAGAGGCGGGTGAAGAGACCCGCCGCCTTGAGATGGCGCTGCATGCCGGTGAGATCGGCTGCGCGACGAAACGCGGCATAGTCCAGATTGCCGAGCAGGCCGGCCCCTTGCAGGGTGTCGAAGCCAAGTCGCATGCCCTGCTCGATCACCGCGTCCGGCCAGCGCACGTAGCAGTCTTTGAGCAGGGAAACCAGGTCATAGCTCAGCGGCCCGATGACCATGTCCTGGAAGTCAATAAGGGCGAGGTCGCTCTCCGTCGGGTTCATCCCGCCGCACACCATCAGGTTGCGGCTGTGGAAGTCCCGGTGCATCACTCCTTGTGGCTGGGCCTGGTTGCTCGCCGTGAGGCAGGCGAAGGTCTCCGCCAGCAACTGCTGCTCTTCATCACTCAGGGTCAGTTGCAGGTGATGTCCCAGCAACCACTCGGGGAAGATGGCATTTTCGCGGGCCATGAAGGCCTCATCGAAGGGCTCGAGCTCGAGCGTCACGGTGCCGAGCCTTGGCAACAGGGCGATGGCCTTGCCATACCAGGCCAGTACGCTCGCTTCGTTCAGGCAGCCGATAAGCTGGGTATCCCCCAGGTCCGTCACCGCCAGCAATCCCTGCTCGTAGTCGACCCCCTTTACCTCGGGGGCCAGCAGCCCCGCATCGTGCAGGGCGGCCGCATTGCGAACGAATTCATGATTTTTTTCGGTTTTCGGATTAGCATCCACCCACACCAGACCGCCGCCCCGGAAGTAGCGGCGGAAACTGGCGTCACCGGAAATAAGCGTCAACGAGAGGTTGGCGTCACCGGAAATCCGGCGAGCCCATTGCAAAAGCAGGGAAGCGCGATCGTGCATGAGTCGGGAACCAAATTGGAAAGCAGCACTTGGCTGTTAGCCCTGGCCGCAATAATGCTTTATCATTGCCGGCTAACATAAAGCAATGACATGCAATGTCAACTCGATGGATCCTGACATAAAATGCATGCCCTGAATCCACCGTTTTTACTACGGATTGCGCGAGCCTTTCACATGACAAAATGGACACTGGGATACTCCTGTCCCATCGCCCTGACCATCAGCCTTGTTCCTGCCCTGAGCCCGCTCATGGCCCAGGCAGCGCCACTCAATGCGCCACCCGCTACCGGGATCCTCGACAGCCTCTGCTATGACTATGTTCCCAAGATAGAGAAGCCCAGTGCGGACCAGGACGCCAATGCCCAGCCCGTCGAGGTGGATGCCGATCGCCTGGAGGCCAAGCAGGGCGGTACCGCCGTCTACGAGGGTGACGTCAAGGTGCGCCAGGGCGTGCGCAAGTTCGACTCCGACTATGCCCAGCTCGACCAGAAGAGCCGGGATGTCATCGCCATCGGCAACATCTATTACAACGATGGCCAGATCACGGTCACCAGCGACAAAACCCTGAAATCCAACCTGGACACCAAGAACTCCGAGCTGGAAGAGGGCAAGTATCAGGTCCATGGCTCACCGGTGCGCGGCTTCGCCGAAAAGGTGACCATGACCAACAACAACCAGAACATCACTCTGGAAGGGGCCCAGTACACCACCTGCCCACCGGGCCAGGAGGCCTGGACCCTGAAGGCCGGCAGCATCGACATCGATCAGTCCGAGGTATTCGGGGAGGCCTGGAACGCCAGCCTCTGGCTCTATGACTATCCGGTCTTCTACTTCCCCTATATCAACTTCCCCATCAAGGATGAGCGCAAGACCGGTCTGCTCTACCCGGGCTATACCCAAAGCTCCAAGAACGGTATGGACATCACCCAGCCGTTCTACTGGAACATCGCCCCCAACTACGATGCCACCATCACCTCCCGCTTCATGGACAGACGGGGCCTGATGGAACAGGTCGAGTTCCGCTACATGCCGGACCCGGCCCACGTGGGGAGCCTCTACTTCGAGAACCTGGCGGACGACAAGCAGTACGACGAGACGGCCAGCCTCAATCAGCATCTCTCTGATGGTCACCGTTACCTGCTCAGTGCCCGCCACACCTCCATGTTCATGGACAACGCCATGCGGGTGTCGGTGGACTACACCAAGGTACGGGACCAGGACTACAACTACTTCAACGACTTCACCCCCAAGGTGGGGACCCAGGTCGACAACCAGTTGCAGCAATCCCTGAAGGCGGGTTACTACCAGCAGAACTGGAACCTCGATGCCGAGGTACGGACCTACCAGATCCTGCTGGCCAGCGCACAGCAGCCCCACGAGCTGATGCCGCGCATCAACCACAACTACTACCAGCAGGGCAGCTGGTACGATCTGGCCTGGAATACCGAACTGACCAACTTCGGCTACAACAACGATCAGGCCATCGAGCAGAACAAGGGTGAAGCCTACACCGGCACCCGGGTCTACACGGCCCCCACCCTGACCATCCCTCTCGTTGACGAGGCGGGTTACTTCCTCGACAGCCAGTACAAGCTGATGTACACCCGTTACGACCAGACGGTGCCTGACCAGATGAGCAGCACCTTCACCAATCGTTTCACCCCGAGAGAGGGCGGCGACGTCACCCTGGAAGAGGGGACCATCACCCGGGTACTGCCCTCGTTCCGTCTCAAGGGCGGCATGACCTTCGAGCGGGATCAGCAGTGGTTTGGCGAGGGCGCCAACCAGACCCTGGAGCCTGAATTCCAGTACCTCTATGTGCCCTACAAGGATCAGGACAACATTGGTGTCTATGACTCCACCACCATGCGCCAGGACTACTACAGCCTCTTCAGCGATCGCCGCTTCGCCGGTCTGGACCGCATCAGCGACTCCAACCGGCTCTCCTTGGGGGTCACCACCCGCATTTATGATCCGGCCGGGGATGAACGAATCCGGTTGGCCGTTGCCCAAGCCTTCGACTTCGTGGCGCCCAGGGTCAAGCTTTACAGCAGCGATGAGCTGAGTACCAATACCCGCTCCCCGCTGTCGTTCGAGGGTGACGCCAAGATCAACGAGCAGTGGTATGCCCATGCGGGGGCACAATATGATATGGAACAGCGCCAGATAAGCTCTGCCAACAGCGCCCTGGAATACCGTCACGAGAAGTTGATCAGCCAGTTGAACCACCGCTTCGTGCGGGATGCCAACTACGACCTCGACCACAAGGGCCAGGTGACGGATCTCAACCAGATCGGCCTGCTGCTGACCACCCCGCTGGACGATCGCTGGCACCTTTATGGCGGCTACTATCAGGAGCTCAACCAGAACGTCAAAGTGGACCGCAAAGTGGGTCTGAAATACGACTCCTGCTGCTGGAGCATCAACTTCAACCTGGAATGGGTCAACACGCCAGACAACGTGAACCTGACCCCGACGTCCGAGCGCAGCCTCGGCATTCAATTTGAAATGAAAGGATTGGGTAGCGTGGGTACCGGCTCCAAGGGCACCTCCCTGGACACCGAAGCACTGCCTTACATTCGTCCGTTTAACCTGCGAGACCAGTAATCGGTCTGGCAAACGCCTTGAGAGATGGATATGAAGAAGACGTTGATTTCCCTGCTGACCGCAGGCCTGTTCGGAGTCATGAGCCAGGGTGCCCTCGCCGCCCCCGAGCTGATGGACAAGGTGCTGGCCGTGGTCAACAAGGATGTGGTGCTGGCCAGTCAGCAGGAGGCCCTGGTGCAAAAGGTCAAGGCCTCCGCCCAGGAGAGCGGCCAGTCCCTGCCCGATGACGTCACCCTGCGCAAGCAGGCGCTGGATCGCCTGATCCAGGAGAGCCTGCAACTGCAACTGGCGGAGCGCCAGGGGCTCAAGATCAGTGACACCCAGCTGGAACAGGCCATTCAGAGCATCGCCGCCGACAACAAGATGAACCTGGAGCAACTGCGCGCCCAACTGGAGCGGGAAGGCCTGACCTACGCCCAGTACCGTGAGGAGGTGCGCCGCGAGATCCTGATGAACGAGGTGCGCCGCAGCCAGGTCCGCCGTCGCATCAACATCTCCGATCAGGAGGTCAAGCAGGTGGTCGAGGCCCTGAGCAAACAGGGCCAGCAGCAGACGTCATATCATATCGGCCATATCCAGGTCGCGCTGCCGGACAACCCGAATGCCGAGCAGCTCAACGCTGCCAAGGCCAAGATCGAGCGCATTCTGGCGTCCCTGAAAGAGGGGGCCGACTTCCGCAAGCTGGCCATTGCCGAGAGTAACGGTCCCAAGGCGCTGGAAGGGGGTGACTGGGGCTGGTTGAGCCCGCAGGAGATGCCCACCCTGATGGCGGAAGCCGTGCAAGGGGCCGGCAAGGGTGACATCGTCGGCCCGCTGCGCTCCGGCGCCGGTCTGCACATCATCAAGATCTTCGACACCAAGGGTCAGCAACAGGTCATGCAGACCGAGGTGAAGGCGCGCCACATCCTGATCAAGCCCTCCATCATCCTGAGCGAGGAGAAGGCCAAGGGCACCCTGGACGGCATCCTGCACGACATCAAGAGCGGCAAGGCCAGCTTTGCCAGCATGGCAGAGAAATACTCCGAGGATCCGGGCTCTGCGGTGCAGGGTGGCGAGCTGGGCTGGTCTGATCCCAACGTCTATGTGCCGGAATTCCGCGACATGCTGGGGCGCCTGCAACCGGGCCAGATCAGCGAACCCTTCCGCACCAGCCACGGCTGGCACATCGTGCAGCTCGAGGATCGCCGCAGCCAGGACGCCACCGGCAAGGCCCAGGAGCAACGCGCCTACCAGCTCATCTTCAACCGCCGCTTCGCCGAAGAGTCCCAGGCCTGGCTGGATGAGCTGCGCGACGAAGCCTACATCCAGATCGAACCCAATTGATGGGCGACAAGCAGATGAACAAGGCGCATCCAGGGCACGCCGAGGCACAGCTGAGCTGCCACCGGCTTGCCATCACCCCGGGTGAACCGGCTGGCATAGGCCCGGATCTGGTCCTGCAGATTGCCCAGCGGGCCTGGCCCCATCAGCTGGTTGTGATCGCCGATCCCGCCCTGTTGCGCGAACGGGCCGCCCTGCTGGGGCTGTCCGTCGAGCTTGAACCCTATGACGAAAGCGCCCCCACCCGTCCGCAGCGGGCGGGGACTCTGACCGTCTGCCCCGTGCCGCTCGGCGCCCCCGTGGTGCCAGGCAAGCTGGATGAGGGCAACGGCGCCTATGTGCTGGCTACCTTGCAGCGCGCCTGCGACGGCAACCTGAGCGGCGAATTTGCCGCCGTGGTGACCGGGCCGGTGCACAAGGGGATCATCAACCAGGCGGGCGTCTCGTTCAGCGGTCACACCGAGTTCTTCGCCCAGCAGTCCGACACCGCCGATGTGGTGATGCTGCTGGCCACCGAAGGGCTGAGAGTGGCCCTCGCGACCACCCATATTCCCCTTGCCTATGTGGCCAAGGCCATCACTGAGGATCGCCTTGGCAAGGTGATCCGCATCCTGGATGCGGATCTCAAGCGCAAATTCGGCATCGAACAGCCCCGGATCTATGTCTGCGGCCTCAATCCCCATGCCGGGGAAGGGGGTCATCTGGGCCGTGAAGAGATCGATGTCATCGAACCCGCCCTGGTCGCCCTGCGCCAGGAAGGGATCGATCTGGTCGGCCCGCTGCCGGCCGATACCCTGTTCCAGGACAAATACCTCAAGGATGCGGATGCGGTACTCGCCATGTACCACGATCAGGGGCTGCCCGTGCTCAAGTACAAGGGCTTTGGCAACTCGGTCAACATCACCCTCGGACTTCCCTTCATCCGTACCTCGGTGGACCACGGCACCGCGCTGGATCTGGCAGGCAAGAACCTGGCAGACCCCGGCAGCCTCACCACCGCGATCAACCACGCCATCCAGATGGTAGAGAAAAAAAGATATGAGCAGTAAGGTGCACATGGGCCACACGGCCCGTAAGCGTTTCGGTCAGAACTTCTTGCACGACCGGTATGTGATCGACCAGATAGTGGCCGCCATCAACCCGCAACCGGGTCAGAATCTGGTGGAGATAGGCCCGGGTCTGGCCGCGCTCACCGAGCCGGTCGCCGCCCAGATGGACAAGATGACCGTGGTCGAGCTGGACCGGGATCTTGCCGCACGTCTGCGCGAACACCCGACCCTGAAAGAGAAGCTGACCGTCATCGAAGCCGATGCCATGCGCTTTGACTTCAGTACCCTGATGGGGGAAGGCAAGGGGCCGCTGCGCATCTTCGGCAACCTGCCCTACAACATCTCCACCCCGCTCATCTTCCACCTGTGCGAATTTGCCGACCGGGTGGAGGACATGCACTTCATGCTGCAAAAGGAAGTGGTGCTGCGTCTGGCCGCCGGCCCGGGCAGCAAGGCCTATGGCCGTCTGAGCGTGATGACCCAGTACTACTGTCAGGTAGTGCCGGTGCTGGAAGTGGGCCCGGGCGCCTTCAAGCCGGCGCCGAAGGTGGATTCCGCCGTGGTGCGTCTGATCCCGCACAAGAACCCGACTATCGTCGCGAAAGACATTCGTTGCTTGAACCGGGTCTGCACCGAGGGCTTCGGCCAGCGTCGCAAGACCATTCGCAACAGCTTCTCCAACTTCATCACCGACGCCCAGCTGACCGAGCTTGGCATCGATGGCAACCTGCGCCCGGAGAATCTCTCCCTCGAGCAGTTCGTCACGATCGCCAACTGGCTGGCCGACCAGCAACAGGCCTGATCCCATGACCCAAGCCCGGATAGTGGTCCGCCCCCACCCCAGCTATGTGGCGGGAACCGCAGATCCCTACCATTTTCTCTATCGCATCGAGATTGAGAACCTGGGTCCGGGCACGGTGCAACTGCTGCATCGACGCTGGCTCATTACGGATGCCAATGGCAAGATGCTGGAAGTGGAAGGTCCCGGCGTGGTCGGTGAACAACCCCTGATCGCCCCCGGCGAGACCTTTTCCTACCAGAGTGGCGTTCCCCTCGCCACACCGCTTGGCGTGATGGAAGGCAGCTACATCCTGCAGGATGAATCGGGGCAACGATTCGAAGCCCCCATCGCCCCCTTCACGCTGGCCGTCCCCAACATAATCAACTGAGGTTTCATGGCGAACTGTTTCGTCGGTGATATCCAGGGCTGCTACGACGATTTGCGCCGTCTGCTGGATCTTGCCGAGTTCGACTTCGATAACGACACGCTCTGGCTGTGCGGCGATCTCGTCGCCCGGGGGCCGGACTCCCTCAACACCCTGCGTTTCGTCAAATCACTGGGACAGCAGGCCGTCACCGTGCTCGGCAACCACGACCTGCACCTGCTGGCGGTGGCCCACGGAGTCGTCCCGCTCAAGAAGAAAGACAAGCTGCAGGCGCTGATGGAGGCGCCGGATCGGGACGAGCTGCTGGAGTGGCTACGTCACCGTCCCCTGCTGGCAGAACACCCCGACCTGCCCATCATGATGGTGCATGCGGGCCTCTCCCCCGCCTGGGACGCCCACACCGCCCGCAGTTGTGCCCGGGAGGTGGAGAGTCTGCTGCGCGGGGATCAGTACAGCTGGCTGCTGCACAACATGTATGGCGATCAGCCCGACAGCTGGAACGACAACCTGCTGGGCATAGAGCGTTACCGCTACATCATCAACAGCTTCACCCGGATGCGCTTTTGCTACTTCGACGGGCGCCTCGACTTCAAATGCAAGAAGGGCCCCACCGAATCGACCCCGGGCCTGCGCCCCTGGTTCGAGCAGCGCGAGCACCATGTGGATGACCCCATCCTGGTCTTCGGCCACTGGGCGGCCCTGATGGGCAACACCGGCAAATCCGATATCAAGGGACTCGACACCGGGTGCGTCTGGGGCAACAGCCTCACCCTGTGGCGCTACGAGGACGACGCCCTGATCGCCACCCCCTGCCCGGCCTATGCCAAGTAGAGCGGCTCTTTGCGGAACATGGGAATGATCCGCCGTTGAGAGGAGAGCAATGCCCTCTCCTGCGAAATGGAGCTGAAAACAGAACGGGCCCGGCAATGCCGGGCCCGTTTTTTCATGATGAGCGGATCAGAGCCTGCGCCCCAGCCGTTTCTCGACCTGGCGCCGCTCCCATTCCGGGCCAAACAGCTTGAAGGGCTGGAACAGGTTGATGGCGTGAGAAGCCAGCCCCAGCCCCCATCCCAGCATGGGCCACCAGGCCCAGATATAGTCCGGGTTGCTCAGGTAGTTGATGACAAACAGCCCCCCTATCACCAGCACATAGCTCATGAGGTGGCCGTAGAAGCCCCTGAGCCCCTCCACGAACTTCATCGCCTCCCGCTCATCCCGCGCCACCTGCACGCGTCCCCGATCTTCGCCCTCATTCCCTTTCATCTCGCTCTCCTGCAGTTGGATCACATCGAGCTCGAAGACGGCGGCCAGGGCCTTGAGGGATTCCAGTCCGGGTTGCTGGCCCTGCTCTATTCGCTGAATGGTGCGAACGCTCAGGCCAGTGAGGGTCGCCAGCTGTTCCTGGGACCATCCCCGTTGCAATCTCAACTTCCTGACGATCATCTTGCGCTCCTTGTGGTGATTGACAGGGCCAGCATAGGGGAAGGGGATGAGAGGCGACACGACAGATGGCCGACACTCACCTGACTTCCTTTAAAAATCATAAACTTACTACCACGCAATCGTGGCTTTTGCGCCCCGAGCAGCCAGGCTTGGCGTGCCGCTGGCGGCCAGGCGTCGCGGGGGTTACAACCCCTGCATCAGCTCGGCACCAATCTCGAAGGAGCGCAGGCGCGCCTGATGATCGACGATGGGGCCGTTGAACATCAGCTCGTCCGCTCCGGTCTCTGCCAGCAGAGCCTTGAGGCCGTGGCGTACCCGATCCGGCTCCCCCACCAGGGAGCGAGCCAGGGTCTGCTCCATCGCCATCAATTCGCGGGGAGACCACTCATCCCCCAGCGTCTGCACCGGCAGTGGCAGCTTGCCGGCATCCCCCCGGTAGAGACGCAGGAACTGCTGCTGCAGGGTGGTGAACAGGAAGCGGGCCTCACGATCGGTGTCGGCGGCGATCAGATTGACGCACACCACCGCATGGGGTTTGGGCCAGCGGGCAGAGGGACGGTATTGGGTACGGTAGATCTCCAGCGCCTGCAGCAACATGGCGGGAGCGAAGTGGGAAGCAAAGCCGAACGGCAACCCCATGGCCGCTGCCAGTTGGGCACTGTAGAGGCTGGAGCCCAGCAGCCAGATGGGCACATGGAGTCCCTGACCCGGCACCGCCTGCACGGCACCGACCTCGTCGCCGAAATAACTCATCAGTTCGCGCACATCCGCCGGGAAGTCATCCACCTCGCCGCTGCGCTGGCGGCGCAGCGCCTGCATGGTGCGCTGATCGCTGCCAGGGGCGCGGCCCAGGCCGAGATCGATGCGCTCCGGATAGAGGGAACTCAGCGTACCGAACTGCTCCGCAATGACCAGGGGGGAGTGGTTCGGCAACATGATGCCGCCAGCCCCGAGCCGCAACGTCGTGGTGCCCCCGGCCAGGTGGCCAATCAGCACCGCTGTGGCGGCGCTGGCAATGCCCGGCATGTTGTGGTGCTCCGCCAGCCAGTAGCGGTGGTAACCCCAGCGCTCCGCATGGCGAGCCAGATCCAGCGAGTGGCGAAACGACTCGGCCGGCAGACCACCTTCGGGAACGGGCACCAGATCCAGCACAGAATAGGGGACGACAGACATGGGACACTCCATTGGTTCACAGGGCGTTTATCAGGGGAGCAATGTAGCACGAGATATCTGGACGAATCATCTCACCACAGGGCAAGGGGGCAGCCCGGAGGCCGACTGTTGATTTCGGGCCGAAGAGCGCAAGATCGAGTCCTAGGCTTTTTGTCATCCAGCAAGCACACTGTTAGGTGACCAATACGGCGATCGCCAGGGGACAAGGATCCGTCCATGACAAACGCAAGTCTCAGTCGCAGACCCTTTTACGTACACATTGCCACCCTTTTCATCCTGCTCTTCTCCTTGCTGGGAGGCGCACTCATCGTGCTGCAGTTCCAGCAGGGCATGCAGCAGGGGCTGGAGCACGAACGTCAAAGCTTCCAGCAATACCGGGAGCAGCTTGCCCTCGCCATCAAGCTGAACCAGCGGCCGGCCCGCATGTCCCTGAATCTGCTGCGCAGCGGCCAGCTGTCCGCCATGACAGACCTCGAGACGCGGCTAGCCTTCCTGCCCCAGCTGGCGGAAGTGCTGGCCAACAGCACCAGTTACGGTGCCATCTATGCCGGTTACGAGGACGGCGATTTCTTTCTGGTTCGCAAGCTGACCGAACGAGCGAGAGGGGCGCTGGAGGCGCCTCCGCCCGAGAGCCGCCTGCTGGTCCAGAGCCTGCATCAGGGACAGGGAGAGTTCCTCTATTTCGACCAGCGGCTGCGGCTGCTGGAGCGGCGCCCCATGCCGGACTACCGTTTCGATCCGCGAGATCGGGGCTGGTACAAGGAGGCGCGCTGGAGCACGGGCATCATAGTGACCCACCCCTACCTCTTCTTCACTACCCGGGAGCCAGGCATGACACTGGCGGTGGAGAGCGACAATCGCCGGGCGGTGATCGGGCTCGATGCGGGCGTGGAGGGGCTCTCTTCCCTCATCGGCGAGTTGCCCCTGCCCGGTCACAGCCAGCTGGTGCTGTTTGACGAGGTCGGGACCCTGCTGGCCACGGATCCCGAGCGCCTCCCAAGCTTCGAGCAACTGAGCCGCCTGCCCATGCTGTCGGCCCTCAATCACCCCATTCTCACCAGGCTGCAACAGGAGATGGCCGCGCGGCCTGCCCTGCTGCATCACCCCGCCGAGCTGACCCTGGCAACGGTTCAGGGTCAGGAGTGGCTGGTCAATCTCTCCTCCCTCGGGGAAGAGTCCCCGTTTTATCTCGCCCTCCTGGTGCCCACCGAGGTGCTCACCGCCCCGGCGCGCCAGGATGCGCTGCACAATCTCGCCTGGGCCCTTGCCGGTCTGCTGCTCCTGCTGCCCGTCATCTGGCTGGCTGCCCGGCGCACTGCCGCCCCCTTGTTGGTATTGACCGGGGAGGCTGAGCGGATCCAGCACTTCGACTTTGGCGAAAGCCCGGGGCCGGATTCGGCGATCCGCGAAATTGACGACCTCGCCCGCGCCATGTCCAGCATGCGCCTGACCCTCGGCAATTTCATGAACATGGGCCGGGCGCTGGCAGCAGAGCATCGATTCGATTCATTGCTCAGCCGCATCCTGCACGAGACGGTGGCGGCAGCCCAGGCCGAGGGCGGCTGCCTCTTCCTGGCCCAGGAGAGCGAGATGCAGGCCGTTCACGCCATCTGGCAGGGGCAGCCGCTGGCGTGCGAACAGGTACAGTGGCAGGCGGCGCTGCTCGGCGGTCTCTACCACACGGAGCGCCTCTGCCTGCCCCTCGACGAGGCACAGTGGGCCCGCTACCTCACCGACTGGGGCCCCTTCCCCGGTGCCTGCCAACTGCTGGTCGAGCCCCTTCACAACCACCGTCAGGAGCTGATCGGCTGCCTGCTGCTGATCCTGCCAGACTGCTCGGCCCGCGAACTGGCCTCGCGCATCAGCCTCATCGAGGCACTGGCGGGCACCTCCTCCTCCGCCATCGAAAACCAGCGCCTGCTGGAGGAGCAGAAGCAACTGCTGGAAGCCTTCATCGAGCTCATCGCCGGTGCCATCGATGCCAAGAGCCCCTACACCGGCGGCCACTGCCAGCGGGTGCCGGAACTGGCCAGGATGCTGACCCAGGCTGCCTGCGCACAGCAGACGGGGCCCTTTGCCGATTTCCGGCTCAACGAAGAGGAGTGGGAGGCCATCCATATCGCGAGCTGGCTGCACGACTGCGGCAAGGTCACCACCCCGGAGTTCGTGGTGGACAAGGCGACCAAACTCGAGACCATTTACGACAGGATCCACGAGATCCGCACTCGCTTCGAGGTGCTCAAGCGGGATGCCCACATCGAGGCACTCTGCGCCCTGCTGCCCCCATCCAGGCAGCAGGCCGCCCTCGAGGCCGTGATCCCCCTCTGGCACACCCTAGATCAGGAGTTTGCCTTCGTGGCCGAGTGCAATCTGGGGGGCGAGTGGATGGCGCCGGAGAAGCTCGCCAGGCTGGATGCCATTGCCAGCCGCACCTGGTTGCGCACTCTGGACGATCGGCTCGGCATCAGTCAGGAGGAGCGCAAGCGCCACCAGGAGGCCCCTTCTCCCCTCCCCTGCCGCGAGTCGCTGCTCGCCGACAAGGCGGTCCATCTCATCCCTCGCCCCGAGCACGACAATCTCGCCCGACACAACCCATGGAGCTTCAAGGTGCGGGTGCCCACCCACCTCTACAACCGGGGGGAACGCTACAACCTCGCCATCGGCCGCGGCACCCTCACCGAAGAGGAGCGCTACAAGATCAACGATCACATCATCCAGACCATACGCATGCTGGAGAAGCTTCCCTTCCCCCGCCATTTGCGCAAGGTGCCGGAGATTGCGGGGGGCCATCACGAGCGGATGGACGGCACGGGCTATCCGCGCCAGTTGCAAGGGGGGCAGATGAGCATTCCAGCCCGCATCATGGCCATTGCAGACATCTTCGAGGCGCTGACGGCGAGCGATCGCCCCTACAAGTCAGGCAAAACGGTCTCCCAGTCCCTGGCCATCATGGTGAAGATGGTGCAGGAACAGCACATAGACCCAGCCCTGTTTGCCCTCTTCATCGAGAGCGGCATCTGGCGGGACTACGCCAGACGCTTCCTCGCCCCCGAGCAGCTAGACGAGGTCGAATGCCAGGCCCTGCTGGCAGGATCACACTGACCTTCCGCTGACACTCGCCCATAAAAAAAGGTTCATCGCGGCTTTCCGGGGAAGGCCGCCTTGATTTTCAGAAAAAAGTATTCTGAGTCCCTAAATCCATAT
>NZ_JAPCJD010000025.1:0-60913 GCF_027707845.1 Aeromonas sp. QDB14
TCTCTTTTCTGGTCTGACGGCGCTTACTGCTGAATTCACTGTCGGCGAAGGTAAGTTGATGACTCATGATGAACCCTTTTTCATGGCTCCAGATGACAAACATGATCTCATATCAGGGACTTGTTCGCACCTTCCCTTGTCCAGCAATTTCTTCAAACAAGTTGTAAGGCTGGGACTGCAAGATCAACTGACTCGCAGTCTGATCAACTTCAATATGAAGAATGGATATGCTCCCGAGAGTGGATACTATGAATTCAGCGGCACAACCGAAATTCATATAAAGCCACGGGACTTCAGCGTATCCATCTTGTCTTCGGAGGGCGTCAGCAATCCTTACAGGGAGGGGCAGGTCGGAAAAGACATTCTGAGCTTCTCATACAATATCTCTGATAGCGGCCCCATCAGTGCCGATATGCTGGAAATTTCTATTTCACAGGACAGGGGGTCGCCTTATCGGGGATATTGCACTTTCTATCCGGCAGGCACCTTCGCACCTGAACAGGCCGTCCCCATCCCTACCAGGCTGGTATTCGATTCGGTGGCTCATGGAGCGGGTTCACGGCACGCCATTCGCTGCGATCGCACACCGGTGGATATTCGCACCCTCGGAATACAGGACAATCAACCACCACAGGAGTGGAATGATCCCGTCAACGGCCAGGGCATCACCCGGTTTTACAAGCTGGCGCTGGAATTCGACCTGACCGATCCCATGGTGCAGCGCACCATGGGCGACGAGATGTGGGAAGGCGAGGTGGAACAAAGCGGCACCATCACCATCAAGGGGACCTGGCGCTGACCATGGAGTACAACATGCATCGTCTACTTTGGCCCTTGCTGGGCGGCTTGCTGGCCTCACAGGCCGCCGCCCTCGACATCGGCGCCATGACTCTTGCCATGGTGCCAGAGCAGGAGTTCATTACCAGAACCCTGACCAACAACAGTGCTTCACCCAAGCTGTACGACATACAAATGGAAAAAATCAGCGACCCCACGGCCAGAGGCAGGACACTGCCCACCGTCCCCGGTGAGCTGCTGTTTGCCCCCAGGCGCTTCACCCTGCACGCCAGACATGCCCAGAACGTCAAGTTCTACTACAAGGGGCCCGCCGATGACCATGAGCGTTACTACCGCATCACCTTCACCGAGTCACCGGCAGCCCAGGTGGATGAAGGCAGCCAGACGCAGCACCGGGGAACCGTCGAGGTGAAGCTGGCCCTGCAGTCCATCCTGGTGGTGCGCCCGCGTCAGTCACGTTTTGCATACCAGCTGGACCCGGTACAGAGCGCCATCACCAATACCGGCAACACCTATTTCGAGTTCATGGTGAAACAGGGCTGCCAGCAGGCGGACAGCGAGGCGGACAGCAAGTACCTGCTGCCCGGGGAGACCTACCACAATCCCGGGATCAATCAGCCGGGCAACCAGAAGCTCATCGTCTACCAGTCCCGCTTCATCCCGGTGGGCAAGGATTGCTGGCCAGACTAGGTGCCCGACACCGGACGGTCAGCAATCCCCAGGGTCAGGAGGAGAGCGTCGCCAGCCTGGCCGCAAACCCCATGAAGAAGAGGCCGATAAGGCCGTTGCCGAGACGGGCCGCCGTCTGGCGCTGACGGAAAAAGCGGGCCATCAGGGTACCGCCGAAGATCAGCAGGGTCAGGTAGACGAAGCTCATCGCTTCCAGCATGCCAGCCAGCACCAGGTAGGAGATCCAGGTGTGGGCATAGCTGAAGTCGATGAACTGCACGAAGAAAGAGACGTAGAACAGGATCGCCTTGGGATTGGTGAGGCTCAGGGTGAGGGCCTTGGTAAAATAGCGCTCACCGGGATCCATCTCGGACGCCGGTCCCGCCTTTTTGGCGATGAAGTTCGCGTGCAGGATCTTCACCCCCAGATAAAGCAGATAGATGGCGCCCAGATAGCGCACCAGGGTAAAGAGCAATGGGGTGGTGCGAATGAGGGACGCGATCCCCAGATAGGCGCAGAAAATGAGAATGGCATCGCCGACGAAGACGCCGAGGGCGGCGCGATAACCCGGGCCTATGCCGCGCACGGCACCGGTTCGCAGCACATAGAGGGAGTTCGGGCCCGGGGCGATGATGATGAAGAAGAGACCGACCAGATAGGTCCAGACGTTGATGACACCCAGGCTTTCGAACATGTTCCCTCCATGGCGGGTGATGAGCCGGATAACGGCGGCAGGCCTTCTATACTAATCCGCCCCGCGCCAAGCACAAGATCTGACCAGCCATCCACACGCCGTCAGCATGAACGGCCTGCGCGCCACGCGAACGCAATCCGGGCGTTCGCCCACTTTGGTTATGTCCAGATACGCCGGGATAGGGCATGGTAGAGGGAGTGATACCCCAGCCATGGACAAGACCTTGAGTACCGACACCCCGATCACCGCCCCGCCCGCGGTTGACAACCCGACTACCACCGCTTATCCGGTGATCGCCGCCATCAGCTTCTCGCACCTGTTGAACGACATGATGCAGTCGGTACTGCTGGCCATCTATCCCCTCCTGAAGCTGGGGCTCGATCTGTCGTTCACCCAGATAGGTCTCATCACCCTCACCTACCAGTTCACGGCCTCGCTGCTGCAACCCCTGATCGGCCTCTATACCGACCGCAGACCCATGCCCTACTCCCTGCCTCTGGGCATGGGCTTCACGCTGGTGGGGCTGCTCTACCTGTCGCAGGCAGGCAGCTTTGGCGCCGTGCTGTTGTCGGCCATGCTGATCGGCATGGGCTCCTCCGTCTTCCACCCGGAATCCTCCCGGGTCGCCCGCATGGCGGCCGGCAACCAGCCCGGTCTGGCCCAGTCTCTGTTCCAGATCGGCGGCAATCTGGGATCGGCCATCGGCCCCCTGCTCGCGGCGCTCATCATCGTGCCGAAGGGACAGGGTAGTGCGGCCTGGTTCTCGTTGTTCGCACTCATCGGGGTCATCGTGCTCAGCTTCGTCGGCCGCTGGTCCAGCCACCATGCTGCCAGCTTCCATCGGCGGATGAGGGCCCATGCCGGCACCGGCCTGAGCCGCCGCCAGATTGGCTGGTCACTGGCCATCCTCGGTCTGCTGATGTTCTCCAAGTTCTTCTACATGGCCAGCCTGAGCAGCTATTACACCTTCTACCTGATGGACAAGTTCCACCTGTCGCTGGAGAGCGCCCAGCTCTATCTGTTCGCCTTCCTGTTTGCCGTCGCGGCTGGGACAGTGCTCGGCGGGCCGCTCGGCGATCGCATCGGGCGCAAGCGGGTGATCTGGATCTCCATCCTCGGCGTCGCTCCCTTCACCCTGCTGCTGCCCCACGTCGACCTGTTCTGGACCTCGGTGCTGTCGATCGTCATCGGCCTCATCCTGGCGTCGGCCTTCTCCGCCATCCTGGTCTACGCCCAGGATCTGGTACCCGGCAAGGTCGGCACCATTTCCGGCCTCTTCTTCGGCTTCGCCTTCGGCATGGGAGGGATAGGGGCCGCCCTGCTGGGCAGATTGGCCGATGCCACCAGCATCGAAACCGTCTATCAGGTCTGCGCCTATCTGCCCCTTATTGGCCTGCTGACCGCCTTCCTGCCCAATATCAGGAGAGGCTAGAGGCCAAGCGGCCGCCAGCGTCGACGGACGAGTCGACCGACCATAAAAAACGCGGCCTGAGCAGGCCGCGTCTGGTTCCATCACTCGGGCCGCCTGACACGGCCCGATCCGCTCGGACTCATCCGCCGAGCCTCTTTGTCAGCACCCCAGCCCGACGACCGGGCCCACTGGAAGTTGTCACCCGAGAGGCCGCTGACGGGACCATTCACCGCAGGGCCGCGGCATCCCTCAGCAGTACTGGCCTGCCACCCAGCCCGACGACCAGGCCCACTGGAAGTTGTAACCACCGAGCCAGCCGGTCACATCCACCACTTCGCCGATGAAGTAGAGGCCGGGCACGGTGCGCGCCTCCATGGTCTTGGAGGAGAGCTCGTTGGTATCCACTCCCCCCAGGGTCACTTCGGCGGTGCGATACCCTTCGGTGCCGTTGGGCAGGATCTGCCAATCCCCCAGCAGGGTGGCCACCGCCTCCAGCTCCCGTTCGTTGTACTGGCGCATCGGCTTGCTCACCAGCCATCCCAGCTCCACCAGCTTGTCGACGAAGCGCTTGGGCAGCTCGCGCCCCAGCACGGTTTTCAGCTCCTGGGCAGGATGGGCCTGGGCCCAGGTCTTGAGGGTCTCTGGAATGTCGAGATCCGGCAGCAGGTTGATGTGGATCTTCTCCCCCGCCAGCCAGAAAGAGGAGATCTGCAGGATGGCGGGGCCGGAGAGGCCGCGATGGGTGAACAGCATGGCCTCCTTGAAGCGGGTGCCGTCCTCGGCGGTCACTGCCACCGGCAGGCTGACCCCCGCCAGATCGGCGAAGGCCTCCTTGTCGGCCTGATGCAGGGTAAAGGGCACCAGCCCGGCGCGAGTCGGCAACACGGTGAGGCCGAACTGCTCCGCCAGCTTGAAGCCGTAAGGAGTAGCACCGAGTTTCGGCATGGAGAGGCCGCCGGTGGCGACCACCAGCGACGAGCAGGCGATCTCCCCCTTGCTGGTGTCGAGCACGAAGCCTTCATCTGTCTTGCTGACGGTGAGGATCTCGGTCTGGAACTGCAGGGTCACGCCAGCCCAGTCGCACTCGGTCAGCAGGATGTCGACGATATCCTTGGCGCTGTCGTCGCAGAAGAGCTGGCCCAGCGTCTTCTCGTGGTAGTTCAGGCCGTGCCTGTCCACCAGATCGATGAAATCCTGCTGGGTATAGCGCGCCAGCGCCGATTTGCAGAAGTGGGGGTTGGCCGAAAGGAAGGCATGGGGACCCGCCTGATGATTGGTGAAGTTGCAGCGACCGCCGCCGCTGATGAGGATCTTGCGGCCCGGCTTCTTGGCATTGTCGAGCACCAGCACGGAGCGACCCCGGTAGCCAGCCTGGGCCGCACACATCAATCCGGCCGCCCCGGCACCGATCACCACCACATCCACCTGTTTCATCGTCACTCACCCATCAAAAGAAAAACGGCCCCTTTACCTTAAAGGACCGTCATTGTACCCGGCAGACACCAGCACAGCGGTACAAGGACACCTGCAAATAGAAAACGGCCCCTTTACAAGGGGCCGTCATTGTACTGACTGAACAATAAGTGTCCACGACTATCAGGCGTTGCCGTCCATGATGCTGGCCGGGGCGCCCTTGGCCAGCTCGGCCAGCTCCTTGTCGATGAAATAGAGGCCCTTGCCATCCTCGCCCACCAGGCTCAGACGGTCGACGATGCTCTTGAACAGCTTCTCTTCTTCGTGCTGCTCGGCCACGTACCACTGCAGGAAGTTGAAGGTGGAGTAATCCTGGGTGGTGAAGGCGACGTGGGCCAGACCGTTGATGCACTTGGTGATGTGATACTCGTGCTCCAGGGTGGTGCGGAAGATGTCACCCAGGGACTTGAATTCGTGGGGAGGCGCTTCGATGGCCCCCAGCACCGGCATGGCGCCGGTCTCGCTCACGTAGGTGAACAGGCGCTCCATGTGCTGGCGCTCCTCGACCGCATGCTGGCGCAGGAAGGTGGCGGCCCCCTCGAAGCCCTTGTCCTCGCACCAGGCGCTCATCTGCAGGTAGAGGTTGGAGGAATAGAATTCAAGATTAATCTGCTCGTTCAACTTCTCGATCATGGCTTTGGCCAACATGATGATTCTCCACTGTGATTTGCCCACGATTGTCGCCACTGTTGCATCCTGACGCAACCAGAGACAACCGACGCACCCCGCAGTTGCGACGACTTTTCACCTCATCCTCCCCCCCATACGGTTATAGAGAAGCAAAGAAACATGGTGTAGGTGACATCAGCCATTATGATGGCGCCATTGGTCGGGGAAAGGATTCAATGAGATTCATAATGGCACTGGCGCTGCTCTGGATGACCCAGTTGCAGGCAGCTCCCTCCTTGCTGAAAGAGGCTGAATTGCAGGCGGCGCGCGATCCCGTCGGCTATCTGCAGCGCCTCGACGCCAGTCCCCAGCAGGATATGGAACTGTTCTACGCCAGGTCCCTGGCCCAGGCAGCCCTTGGCCGCTATCCCCAGGCACAGCGCGACAATGCCCGCGCCCGCGGTCTGGCCAATGCCCAGCAGGAGACCCTTCGCCTGCTCGACTTCCGGTTGCAGCAGATTGCCCTGACCCTGGATGCCGATACGCCGGATCAGGCGCTCGAGCTGCTCACCCAGCTCTGGCCAGCGGTCCGGCATCACCCCAGGCAGGTCTCGGAGTGGCATGCCCTCAACGGGCTCGCCCTCTACCGTACCCAGCAGATGAAAGAGGCGATCCTTGAGCTCAAGACCGCCTATCACCTCAAGCAGAAAGAGCCGGGTTCCATCCTCTCCACCTTGCAGTGCGGCCGTCTGCTGATGACCCTCGGCAACCTCTATGCGGACCTCAATCTCTACCGTGAGGCCGAGACCTATTATCAGGATGCCCTCGGCCAGATGGTGCAGCTCAACGAGCCCAACAGCCAGGCCATCATCCGGGCCAACATGGCCAGGCTCTACATCGACATGGGCCAGCCTGCCAGAGCCAGCCAGTTGCTCGATACCCTGCTGGCCACGCCGAGCCTGTCACCCCACTATCGTGCCATCGTCCTCGGCTACCAAGCCATGGTGTTCAACGCACGGGCGGACTGGCACTCAGCCTGGCGCAGCCTGGAGGAGGCACAAGCCATCTATGACAGGCTGGATAGCCCGCAGGCGGCCTCCCGTCTGACCGAGATCCGGGCAAGAACCCTGCTGGGTCGTGGCGAGAAGCAGCTGGCCCTGCAACTGCTGATGGAGCACACCGCCCCTCTCTCCATGGATGGTCGGGCGATGCAGGCCAGGTTGCTGGCCGATCTGGGCCGCTACCCCGAGGCCTACGGGGCCATGACCCGCTACATGCAGTACTACAAGCAGCACTTCAACCAGACCCTGAGCCAGCACGCGGCCGCCTTCCAGGTCGAGATGGATCTGGCTCGCAGCGAGGCCAGCAATCGCGCGCTGCAGCAGGAGAACGAGAACAAGCGCCAGCAACTGCTCTACCAGCAGAGTGCCCGCTACTACCAATTGCTGCTGCTGGTGCTGCTGGCCGTCGCCCTGATCCTGCTCGGGCTCACCACCCGCAGGCTCCACCGCAGCTCGCGCCACCTCTACAAGCTCGCCACCTTCGATCAGCTGACCGGGCTGCCCAACCGACGCGCCCTGCTGGAGAGACTGGGCCAGCAGTGGCTGCACGAAACGCCCCTGACCCTGCTCATCATCGACATCGATCACTTCAAGCAGATCAACGACAAGCATGGTCACCAGGCGGGGGATCAGGCTATCCGGCAGTTGGCCAGGGAGCTCAAGAGCTGGGCGCCGGACCAGCAGTTGATCGGGCGCTGGGGCGGGGAAGAATTTCTGGTGGCCATGACCCAGGACGGGGCCACCTGCTGGCGGCTGGCGGAGCAGCTGAGAAGCCGGATCGCCTACCTGGCCGCCCCCCACATGACCATCAGCATCGGAGTGGCGGAACGCTCGACGCAGGATGACAGCCTGAGCCAGCTCATCCATCGGGCCGACATGGCCATGTATCAGGCGAAGCGCCAGGGGCGCAACCAGACCGTGCTGGCCCAGTCTCCCAATCTTTCCCCTGAACTGGCCTGCAACGTCGCCTGATGGCCCCTCGTGCGGGTGTCAGGGCGCCAGCTCAGTGAGTGACGCCACGTTCACCGGCGCACCGTAATCCACCCCCGGCAGCTCGAAGCCGTTGAGCTGCATGAACTCCTGGCGCAACCCGGCAAAATCCCCCAGGGTGCGGAAGTTCTCCGGCGTCACCTTGGGCCAGAGCGCCGAGACGGCGGCCTGCACCGCTGGCTCAAGCTCGTGGTCATCCATCCGGATCAGCCGGTTGCCATCGGCGACGACTCCTCTGGGCCCGTACATCTTGTCGGCAAACAGCCGCTGCATCTGCTCGATGCAGCCCTCGTGGACACCACGCTCCTTCATCACCCCCATCAACAGGCCCAGATAGACAGGCAGCACCGGAATAAACACGCTCGCCTTGGTCACCAGCGCCTTGCAAACCGACACCCAGGCATGACCGCCAATCCCGGCAAGTTGCAGGTTGATGGTCTCGGCGGTGGCGTGCAGGTGCTCCTTGGCATAGCCGATGGTGCCGTCCCGATAGAGGGGATAGGTGGACTCGGGGCCGATATAGGAGTAGGCAACGGTCCGGGCGCCGGGGGCCAGGCAATCCGCCTGCTGCAATGCCTGCATCCAGCGCTGCCAGTCCTCGCCCCCCATCACGGTGACGGTGTCGCGGATCTCCTCCGGGGTGGCTGGCACCAGCGACTGCTGCACCAGCGCATCGTGCTCCAGATCCAGCCCCCAGCCTTGCAGCGGCTGGCCTGTGGTCTTGAGCACCGAGCGTACCTGTGTGCCATCCGGCATCACCCTGACTCCGCTCGCCAGTGAATAGACCACCAGATCCACCTGCCCGAGCTGCTGGCGGATGACGTCGATGGCCTGCTGGCGCATGGTGTCGGAGAAGGCATCCCCGATCAGGTTGACGGCGATGCGACCGGTTTGCTCCGCCGCCTGACGAAACCAGATGTTGTTGTACCAGCCAGCACTGCCGAGCCCCTTGTCGGAGGGACCCCTCTCGAACGAGACGCCCAGGGTATCGGCCCCGGCGCCGAAGGTGAGCGCGATCCGGGACGCCAGCCCGAAACCGGACGATGCCCCCAGCACCAGCACCCGTTTCGGCCCGTTGAACGGCCCCGCCGCCCGCACCTGTTCGATCTGTTGCAGCACGGCGGCGCGACAACCCATTGGGTGGCAATTGCGGGCAACACAACCCTGGATCTGGGGATGAATGATCATGAAGGACTCTCCGGTGCATCGGTGGGACATGAGAAACGGCCATGACAGCGTCACCCGGTTGCAGGTGAGGAGCCCTGGCCGTTTTGCCAAGGGAACTGGCTACAGCATAACCAAGAGGGGCAGGATTACCTTGATGTCGGACGGGATATGGGCTGGAAGAGGGCAGAAAAACAAAAGGGAGCGCGAGGCTCCCCAAAGCGGTATTCAGATGCTTTTTGTTGTTTTGTGTTCATTGCGAAGCACGGGCACATCCTATTCCCCCACCTTCCCGAGGGCAATAGCACGCCTGTGACCGGCGTCAAACTCCTGTTCAAAATATGCACTCCCCGGCCACCTGCACCTCTACGCCTTCCGGTTCGGGGTCAGGCAAATCCTGAAACTGTGGCGACGATGCCGTTTTAGTTTCAGCAGACATTGGTATAGTGGACCCAGGATCAGTGAGGAGAACTCCCATGAATGGAACCTATTACAAACACGTACTGGCCGCGATCGACCTGTCGGAAGACAACCGCAAGGTGATAGAGAAGGCGGTCGACCGGGCCCGCTCCAACGGCGCCAAGCTGTCGGTGATCCATGTGGATGTGGACCTCAAGGATCTCTACACCGAGATGATCGACATCGACATCGACAACGTGCAGGACCAGGTGATCGCCGAAGCGAAGGAGAAGCTGGAAGCCTTCCTCGCCTCGGTGGACTACCCCATCGAGAAGAAATTGGTGATCTGCGGCGATCTGAGCGAGCGGGTCAACCAGGCGGTCAAGGACTACCAGATCGACCTGCTGGTGTGCGGCCATCGCCAGAGCTTCTGGAGCCTGCTCACCTCGAGCGCACGCCAGCTGATGAATACCGTGCCCTGCGACATGCTGGTCGTGCCCTTGCAGAAGTGATCGAACAGGCGTAGTGTGATTTGCCATGAATATGACCTCATTCAATCACAACTACTGGTGGTGCTGTTTCTAAACAGGCGGCACTGCTTTTCTATGTAAAATTTACCAAAGAAAACACCGTGACCGCCGAGAGGCGGTCATTGTTTTCATCCCTTTGTCGCCTCCCGGCTCACCCAACTGGAGAGAGTGACATGCACAACCCCGTGATCCTGACCGGCGACCGCCCCACCGGCAAACTGCACATCGGCCACTACGTCGGCTCCCTGCGCCAGCGCGTGGCCGCCCAGCACCATTACCGCCAGTTCGTCATGATCGCCGATCTGCAGGCGCTGACCGACAACGGCCACAACCCGGCCAAGGTGACCGACCACGTGCTGGAGGTGATGGCCGACTACCTGGCCGCCGGCCTCGACCCGGCCAAGACCACTTTCTGCCTGCAGAGCGCCCTGCCCGCCCTCGCCGAACTCACGACCTACTACCTCAACCTGGTCAGCGTCGCCCGGCTGGAGCGCAACCCCACGGTGAAGGCCGAGATCCAGCAAAAAGGGTTCGAGCGCAGCCTGCCCGCCGGCTTCCTCGTCTATCCGGTCAGCCAGGCCGCCGACATCACCGCCTTTCGTGCCACTCACGTGCCGGTGGGCGAGGATCAGCTGCCCATGCTGGAGCAGACCAACGAGATAGTGCGCCGCTTCAACACTCTGGTTGGCAAAGAGGTGCTGACCGAGTGCCAGCCCATCCTGAGCGACACCGGCCGCCTGCCCGGCATCGACGGCAAGGCCAAGATGTCCAAGTCCCTTGGCAACACCATCGAACTCGGCATGTCGAGCGGCGAGATCAAGCAGGCGGTGTTCGCCATGTATACCGACCCCAATCACCTCAAGGTGAGCGATCCAGGTCAGGTGGAGGGCAATACGGTGTTCGCCTATCTGGATGCCTTCCACCCCGACAAGGCCCTGGTGGCCGAGATGAAGGCCCACTACCAGCGTGGTGGTCTGGGGGACATGCGCTGCAAGCAGGTACTCAACGACTGCCTGCAGACCCTGCTTGCTCCGATGCGGGAGCGGCGCGAGGCAGCCATCGCCGACAAGCGCCAGCTGCTGCGCCTGTTGCAGCAGGGTACCGAGCAGGCCCGGGCCCTCACCGACGAGGTGCTGGCCGAGGTGAAGGGGGCGATGGGGCTGGACTACTTCTCCGGATTGGCGTGATCTGCCCCCTGCGGCGCGGGATGGCCGAGCGCATCCGCGCCGTAGCGCTCCTTCGCCAGCCGGTGCAACAACCCCTTGAACCAGCCGATCGCCTCGTCATGGGCACTGAGCGGGTGGCCCGCCATCAGGTAGACGATGGGGATGGCGGGTTCCAGCTGGTGCAGGCGCAACGGATAGTGGCGACAGAAGTGGCGCCCGATCATCTCGGGCACCACCACCAGGTAGCGGCCGGTCGCCATCAGCGGCGGTACCGCCATAAAGCTCGGCAGCCTGACCCCCAGCTCCCGCTCCACCCCGAAACGGGCCAGCCAGAGATCCACCATGGCCTGGCTGTGGCCCCAGCTGGAGGTATGGATATGGGGGCGGCTGACCAGTTCTCCCGGCCCCAGCATGTCGGGCAGGGCGCTGCCGAGGGGCGACAAACAGACCAGCGGATTGCTGAACCACTCCTCGCGCCACAACCGGGGCGAGAGGTGGTTGGCACCGGCAAACCCGATCACCAAATCCAGTTCCCCCTTCTCCAGCTCCCGCTCGTAGTCGCTGTCCGCCAGCTCGCACACTTCCAGTCGGCAGTGGGGAGCCTGCTGCACCATCCACTCCACCAGCACCGGCACCAGGCCGTGCTCCACCGAGCCCGGGGTGGCGATGCGAAAGATCCGCCGGGCACTTGCCGGGTCGAATCCCTTGGCCTGACGCAGCCCCTGCTCCAGCATGGCCAGTGCCTGGCGCACCGGGCTCGCCAGCGCCTTGGCCCGTTCGGTCGGCATCATCTCGCGCCGACTCATCACGAACAGCGGGTCATCCAGCGCCGTTCGCAGCCGCCCCAGCGCATGGCTGACGGTGGACTGGGAGAGGTGCAGCCGTTCGGCGGCACGGGTGACGTTGCGCTCCTGCATCAGCATGTCGAACACGGTGAGCAGGTTGAGGTCGAGGCGGGAGAGGGGCAGTTCCATCGATATTGGCCATAGTTGAATGACGACAATTCATTTTTGGCATAGTAGCAGATTGCATAGAATGCGCAGGCGAATTACATCGGAGATTCAAATGCGTAGCTATCTATTGTTGCTGGCGATCGGCCTGTTATGGGGCTCCCAGTTCATTTTCATGCACCAGGCCGTGGCTGAACTGCCCCCCATCATGGTGGCCGCCGGACGCGCCCTGTGCGGCAGCCTGACCCTGGGTCTGCTCTGCCTGTTCATGCGCCTCAAGAGTGAACACACACCCTGGCGAACCTATATGCTGATCGCCCTGCTCGACGCCACCATCCCCTTCATCATGGTGGCCTGGGGACAACAGTACGTGGACAGCGCCATCGCGGCCGTGGTCATGGGTTGTATCCCCTTTGTGACCATTCTGGCGGCTCCCTTGTTTATTTCTGGTGAAAGAATCACCAAGGGCGGCCTCGTCTCCGTGATCATCGGCTTCATCGGCGTGCTGATACTGTTCTGGCCCAAGCTGACCAGCGGCATGAATGCCGGCCTGCTCGGTGCCATGGCCATCCTGTTCGGTGCCAGCTGCTTCGCCATCGGCCTGCTGATGATCAAGCGCTTCGCCAAGGACCATCCTGTGGTCGTGGCCCGCAACATCCTGATCTCCTCGGCCATCCAACTGCTGCTGGCCGCACCCTTCGTGGCCGACCTGAGCAACCTCACCCTGCCGAGCCAGCAGGCCATGGGCGCCGTCGCCATGCTGGGGATCTTCTGTACCGGCCTGGTCTACTTCCTCTACATGGCGCTGATCCAGAAGGCGGGCCCGACCTTCGCCTCCTTCAGCAACTACCTGGTGCCGCTGTTCGGCGTCATGCTGGGAGCCCTGTTCCTCGGCGAGCAGATCCAGTCCACCACGGGCGTGGCGCTGGCCCTGATCCTGGGTTCGGTCGCCCTCAACCAGTGGGCACAGCAGCGCCGCCAACAGCGGGAGGCTGCCCTATGTCAGGCATCCTGACCACCCTCTGCGGCGGTCTGGTACTGATAGCCGGCTGGCAGTATCGCCACCGGCTGGCCGGGGTGCTGGGTCTGCTGATGGTGCTGCTGCCCTGGTTCTTCGACAGCAAGCTGCAAGCCATGCTGAACTATGCACTGAATGCCTGAAGACCCTCTCTGCGTGTGTGACGAGAGTGTATCTCTCCTGTTTTTGGGACCGTTTTAACAAAACCTCCGATTTGTCCCCTCTACCGGCGCCCTGCGCCGGTTTTTTTATCTCTGCGCCTCTGGTCCGTAGCGATAACTCAACCGCTCGTTCTTGCGCGGCCCCGTTATCTGCCAGGCGAGCAGGAAGCCCCCGCCGGTTTCGGTCAGCTCGGCGCTGTAGTGATCCTGCCCGCACAGGTGAGGCTCGGCCGTGACCCAGTGCCCGTCCCCCCGGGGCAACAGCTCGAACAGCATCACCGGCTGCTCGTAGCGCAGGTGGGAGAGCATGATCCCCCGTGCGGTGCGCTGCCACCAGAAGCGATTGTGCATGGTCAGCTCCCGGCCATGGGGCGTGGTGTAGCGACCCGTCTCGGCATACAGCCACCCCCCATGGTGATCGGTCACCACCACGGCCCCCTCCCCGCGACCGCACCAGTCGGTGGCGGATCCGGCCCCGTTGCTCGCCTCGAAGGCAAATGCTCCGATCTGTGACAACCCTTCCCATAAACGCTGGATCGCGCCTTCCAACTCGGCCATCATAGCGCCCTCCAAATTGACAACTGACGACAATTCAATCACATGAACTACTTGATAGGGGTTACCCTGCTCTGGTCCTTCTCCTTCAGCCTGATCGGGGTCTACCTTGCCGGTCAGGTGGATGCCTACTTCTCGGTACTGACCCGCATCGTGCTCGCCAGCCTGGTGTTTCTGCCCTTCCTGCGCCGTCGCTGGCTGCGCCCCGATCTGGTGGCCAAGCTGATGGCCCTCGGTGCCATCCAGCTCGGCATCATGTATCTCTTCTACTACCACTCCTTCCTGCTCTTGACGGTACCGGAAGTGCTGGTGTTCACCATCTTCACCCCCATCTATGTCACCCTGATCCACGACCTGCTGGAAGGGCGCTTCAAGCCTGTCTATCTGTGGGGGGCCCTGCTGGCGGTGCTGGGGGCGGCCGTCATCCGTTTCGACGGCCTGACCGAAAGCTATGTACTGGGATTCCTGGTGGTGCAGGGCGCCAACGTCTGCTTCGCCCTGGGTCAGGTAGGCTACAAGGTGCTGCTGGCCCGGGAGGCTGAGCAGCCGCCCCAGCTGGCGGTGTTCGGCTGCTTCTATCTGGGCGCCCTGGTGATCGCCCTGCCCGCCTGGTGGCTGCTGGGCAAACCTCAATATCCCACCAGCCCCCTGCAATGGGGCATCCTCTTCTGGCTGGGGGTCGGGGCATCCGGGCTCGGCTACTTCCTGTGGAACAAGGGGGCGACCCTGGTCAGCAGCGGCGTGCTGGCCATCATGAACAACGCCTTGATCCCCGCGGGTCTGCTGGTCAATCTGGTGCTCTGGGGAAAGGATACCGACCTGCTCAGGCTCGGTCTGGGCGCCCTGCTGATGCTGGCTTCTCTCTGGGTCTGCCAGCGTCAGCAGGTCAGTGAGCGCTGACTGAAAACCATTGACGCTGATGGGTCCATCGGCGTCAATGGGCTCGCGGACAGTGACCGGCCGTCAGCCGACCACGGCGTTGTGTTCCCGCTTCGCCTGACCGTGGCAGGAGGCCAACCGGGCCAGCAGGTGATCGAGCTGCTCGGCACTCTGGCTCTGCACCAGGCCGATGCTCACGGTCACCGGACGCTCGGGCAGCAGGCTGGCGTCGGCGATCTCAAGACGCAGCCGCTCGGCAATCTCCAGGCCGCTCAACCGATCGGTCTGGGAGAGCATCAGGATGAAGCCGCCTTCGTCCCAACGGGCGAAGGGATCTTCCCGGCGCAACTCGCGGCGCACGATGCGGGCCAGCTTGGCCAGCATGGCGTCGCAGGCCGCCTCCCCGAACAACTGCAGGATCTTGCTGCGGTGATCCACGCTGAACTGCAGCAGACAGAAACTGCCGCTCTCGCTGGCCAGCCGTTCATCCAGCAACAGCTCGAAGTGGCTGCGGCTCTCGAGGCCGGTGAGGGGATCCGTGTCGTGGCGATCCTCCAGGGGCGCCATGGCGGCATCCAGATGGCGAACCACCCCCAGCAGTTGACCTCCTTCGTCGCGACGGACCCGCTCCTCCAGCCGGATGTAATGGCCCTGATGGTGCAGGATACGGTACTCGAGTCGAAGTCCGTTGCTGCGCCCTTGCTGGCAGGCCTCCAGGGCCTCTGCCAGACGGGGAGCATCATCCGGATGTACCCGATCCAGCCAGCCGAGATCTCCCAGCTCGCCCCCCTCCAGACCCAGCAGTTGCAGACAGGAAGGGTCCCGCCTCAGACCCTGCCCGGCCGACCAGGTCCAGATCCCGGCCTCCAACATCGCCATGGCCTGTGCCATCAGCGTCACCTCAAGGGGAGTGGTGACCTCAACCCCGGGAGTCTCATACCTTTCCATCACGCGCCTCGAAACCGGATCTGAATATCTGTCCAAGCAATCACACTCAATAAGTAACATTGGTGCTGGCGCCGAGCAACCGCGCCAGCATCGCTGGCCTCGCACCTCTCGCCTCTGGTGGTCCGCCATCAGGGCTTGCCAGCCTCCAGATACGAAGTGAAGCTCGACGTCACGCCACCTTGCCCTGATAGCCTGCCATCAGGGCCTGCCAGTTTTCCGGCACGAAGTGGAAGCTGGTGTGCAGTTGCGACTCCTTGTTGAAGGAGCGCAGCAACCGCTCCAGGTTGGCCTGCTGCCAGTTGCCGGGGGAGCGGATGGCTCCTTTGTCGAAGTCGATCACCCACACCTTGCCCTCCTTGTCGAGCAGCAGGTTGTGGCTGTTGAGATCCGCATGATAGACCCCTGCATCGTGCAACTGGCGCACCGTTTTGCCTATCTTGTGCCACACCTCACCGGCGATCGGCCCCTGCTTGAGCAGGGCCACCAGATCCTTGGCGCCGCGAATGCGCTCGATCAGGATGTCGGCCCGATAGAAGGGCCCCTGCTTGACCATGCGGGCCGCAAAGGGGCGCGGCACCGGCAGCCCCTGTTCACTCAAGGTCGCCAGCAGACGATATTCAGCCATGGCCCGGCTGCTCTCCACCCCTTCAAACCAGAACCGGTCACGCACCAGCTTGCCCACCATGCCGCCACGGTAGTAGTGACGCAGCACCAAGTGACGGGACTCATCCTTCACGAACCAGGTCACCCCGCGACCGATGGAAGAGCCCACCACCTGGCGATGGGTCTGCCACCAGACAGGATCGAACAAGGCAGGGGAAGGGTCGCGGAAGACTCCGTCGGCATACCAGCAGACCTGGTTGTGGGTGGTGTGTGTCAGCATGATGAGAATTCCGGTCGATAGTGGGTGCAGGGCATCCATTCAGAAAGCCGTGCCGGTCGGGCAACCGGCGCAATTTTACAATCCACAGGGGAGTTTGCATAATGCCATCCATCCATTTTGCCATCGTTGCGCCACATCATGCCGCTGTTCCAAACGCCGCCCTCCTCCATCTGCATCCTGCGGCTCTCCGCCATCGGAGATTGCTGCCACGCGCTGGCGCTGGTACGCGTCATCCAGCGGGAGTGGCCCCAGACCCGCATCACCTGGATCACCGGCAAGATTGAGGCGACCCTGTTCGCCGATCTGCCGGGGGTCGAGGTCATTCCCTTCGACAAGAGCAAGGGGTGGCGCGGCTATCGCGATCTCTGGCAGACCCTCAAGGGGCGCAGGTTCGATGCCCTGCTCCACCTGCAGGCCGCCATGCGCGCCAGCATCGCCACCCTCGGCATCAAGGCCAAGGTCAAACTCGGGTTTGATCGGGAGCGCGCCAGCGACGGTCAGTGGCTGTTCACCAACCATCGAGTTCCCTCACCCGCCTCCCCCCACGTGCTGGACGGCTTTCTCGCCTTCGCCAAAGAGCTCGGGATAAAGGATCTGACCCCGGACTGGCAACCGCCCATCAGCGCCGAGCACCAGGCCTGGGCGAAGGAGAAAATTGGCGGCAAGCCGACCCTGCTCATCTGCGCCGCTGCCAGCAAGGCATTCAAGAATTGGACTGCCGCCGGCTATGCCGCGCTGGCGGATCACGCCGCAGACAAGGGCTTTCAGGTCTATCTGTGCGGCGGACCGGCCAGGCTGGAGCGGGATCTCGCCGCCGAGATCCAGCGCCTCAGCCAGAGCAAGCCGGAAGATTTGGTGGGGCAAACCAGCCTCAAGCAATTGCTGGCGCTGATTGGCGAGGCGAGCCTGGTGCTGGCCCCGGATACCGGCCCGGCCCACATGGCCACCTTGGTGGGGACACCCGTGATCGGCCTCTACGCCCACCACAACCCCGCCCGTACCGGCCCCTATCTGTGCCGGGATTATCTGGTCAGCGTCTATCAGGAACTGATTGAGCAGGAGACCGGCAAGCCGCTGGCCGAGCTCGGCTGGCGCACCCGCCTCAAGGATCCAGACGCCATGGCCAAGATAAGCCGCGAGCGGGTCATCGCCGCCTTCGACCGCCTCTGTACCGACAAGCATCTTCTACCGACCCAGGGCAACTCGGAAATTCCGAGCCCTGGCGCAGGGATAATCTGATGGCCCGGCCCCGGCTCCGTGGGCAGAATGGCCCTCTATGCGGGTAACGCCCGCACAGCAAGCTACGGATATTTTGATCGGTTGGAATATGATTCCGGCCGTTTTTTTATCCGCCCCCATCTGCTAACATTCGCCGCCTTTACATCCTCCTGACTCTGATTCCTCCGCGCATTGCGAGCAACCGTCTCCCTTATCGGGCACAAGACGGCGGCCTCTGCTACAACCAAAGCGCGGATCATCGCTTAAAGGTACAGACATGGCGCAACAAGGCACTCTCTATATCATCTCTTCCCCGAGCGGGGCCGGTAAGTCCAGCCTGCTCAATGCCTTGCTGACCCAGCACAACGCCGCCGGCAAGATGCAGCTGTCGGTTTCCCACACCACCCGCGCCACCCGTCCCGGTGAAGAGCACGGGGTGCACTACCACTTCGTCAAGGTGGAAGAGTTCAAGGCGCTGATCGAGCGCGGTGACTTTCTGGAGTGGGCAGAAGTCTTCGGCAACTACTACGGCACTTCCCGCGCCACCATCGAGGCCTGCCTGGCGCAGGGCATCGACGTCTTCCTCGACATCGACTGGCAGGGCGCCCGCCAGATCCGCGAACAGATGCCGACCAAGTCCATCTTCATCCTGCCTCCCAGCCGCGAGGAGCTGGAGCGCCGCCTGATCGGCCGCGGCCAGGACAGCGCCGAGGTGATCAAGGGCCGGATGGAGAAAGCCATTGCCGAAATGGTGCACTATGACGAGTATGACTATGTCATCATCAATGAAGACTTTGAGCTGGCACTGTTCCAGCTCAGGGCCATCATCGAGTGCCAGCGCCTGGAAATGCGTCAGCAACAGCAGGCCCAGCAAAACTTGCTGAAACAGCTACTGGCAGAGTAAGCCAAAAACAAGTAAACTTTTGCGTCATTTTTAAACACTGCTTTTTCAATCACAGAAAGCCCAAACACTGGAGTCCCGCATGGCCCGCGTTACTGTAGAAGATGCTGTAAAACAGGTAGGTAACCGTTTTGACCTGGTGCTGGTCGCCGCGCGCCGCGCTCGTCAAATCGCGGTACAAGGCAAGGATCCCCTGGTCGACGAAGAGAACGACAAGCCGACCGTGATCGCCCTGCGCGAGATCGAACTGGGTCTGGTCAACAACCAGGTGATGGATACTCAGGACCGCTACGAGCAGCAAGAGCAGGAAGCCGCCGAGCTGGCTGCCGTTGCTGCCATCGCAGAAGGTCGCGGCTAAGTCAGTCGCTTCCCATAGTCGGCGCCCGCCCGGGTGCCGGCTGTTCTCCCCATTTACAACCGCTCGAAAACCTCGCAAACTCGAGGGCATACCCTCAATTTCACGGATTGCCGTTTAACCGCTGCGGGGACTGTCTTGTATTTATTTGAAAATCTTAAAGAAATAGCCAGTTCCTACCTGCCACCCGAGCAGGTTGAGAAGCTCAGGCAAGCCTATGTGGTAGCCCGTGATGCTCACCAGGGACAGATGCGTTCCAGTGGTGAACCCTACATCACTCATCCCGTTGCCGTGGCCCGCATCCTGGGCGACATGCGCCTCGATCACGAGACC
Source organism: Aeromonas sp. QDB14 (assembly GCF_027707845.1). Lineage (NCBI taxonomy): Bacteria > Pseudomonadati > Pseudomonadota > Gammaproteobacteria > Aeromonadales > Aeromonadaceae > Aeromonas > Aeromonas sp. QDB14. Next base: position 19,166 of record NZ_JAPCJD010000025.1, read on the forward strand.
CTGATGGCTGCCGTGCTGCACGACGTCATCGAAGATACCCCTGTCAGCAAGGACGATCTTGCCGAGCAGTTTGGCAACGCCGTCGCCGAGCTGGTCTCCGGTGTCTCCAAGCTCGACAAGCTGAAGTTCCGCGATCGCAAGGAAGCCCAGGTCGAGAACTTCCGCAAGATGATGATGGCCATGACCCAGGACATCCGGGTCATCCTGATCAAGCTGGCCGACCGCACTCACAACATGCGTACCCTCGGCTCCTTGCGACCGGACAAGCGCCGCCGCATCGCCCGGGAAACCCTCGAGATTTTCGCCCCCATCGCCAACCGCCTCGGTATTCACACCATGAAGAACGAGCTGGAAGAGCTCGGCTTCGAGGCGCTCTACCCCATGCGCTCCCGGGTACTGCGGGAATCGGTACGCCGCGCCCGTGGCAACCGGCGCGAGATCATCGACTCCATCCAGAGCGAGATTGAGGGGCGTCTGCGGGAAGCCGGCATCGATGCCCAGGTGAGCGGACGCGAGAAGAACCTGTTCTCCATCTACAACAAGATGGAGAAGAAAGAACTGCAATTCCACGAAGTGATGGATATCTATGCTTTCAGAGTGAGAGTGAAAGACATAGACACCTGCTACCGGGTGCTTGGGCAGATGCACAGCCTCTACAAGCCGCGCCCCGGTCGCTTCAAGGATTACATCGCCATCCCCAAGACCAACGGCTACCAGTCCCTGCACACCTCCCTGGTGGGGCCCCACGGGGTACCGGTAGAGGTGCAGATCCGCACCGAGTTCATGGACCAGATGGCCGACAAGGGCGTCGCCGCCCACTGGGCCTACAAGCAGGATGGGGACAGCTCGGGCACCACGGCCCAGATCCGCGCCCAGCGCTGGATGCAGAGCCTGCTGGAGCTGCAACAGAGCGCCGGCAGCTCCTTCGAGTTCATCGAAGGGGTCAAGACCGACCTCTTCCCCGACGAGATCTACGTCTTCACACCGGAAGGCCGCATCATGGAGCTGCCCGCCGGCGCCACCCCGGTGGACTTCGCCTACACGGTGCACACCGACATCGGTCACGCCTGCGTCGGTTCCCGGGTCGACCGCCACCCCTATCCGCTGAGCAGCCCGCTGCACTCCGGTCAGACGGTGGAGATCATCACGGCCCCCGGCGCCCGCCCGAACGCGGCCTGGCTCAACTTCGTGGTGACCACCAAGGCGCGCTCCAAGATACGTCAGTTCCTCAAGAATCTGCGCACCGAGGAGTCCGTGGTGCTGGGCCGCCGCCTGCTCAACCATGCCCTCGGCGCCAAGAACATCGAAGACATCCCGGAAGCCCGCGTCAAGCAGGTGCTGGCCGACACCAAACACGAGAACCTGCAGGGGCTGCTGGCCGACGTGGGCCTTGGCAACGCCATGAGCGTCATGGTGGCACGCCGCATGCTCGGGGATGAGCTGCCGCCGGAAGAGCAGCCCAAATCCACCAGCAAAAAAATGCCGATCAAGGGGGCCGACGGCATGCTGGTCACCTTCGCCAACTGCTGCCGCCCCATCCCGGGGGATGCCATCATCGCCCACATCAGCCCGGGCAAGGGACTGGTGATCCATCAGGAGTCCTGCCGCAACATCAAGGGCTACAGCCGCGAACCGGACAAATACCTGCCGGTGCAGTGGGAGGTGGACAAGGAGCAGGAGCAGGAATTCCGCACCGGCATCAGCATCGAGATCGTCAACCACCAGGGCGCCCTGGCGGAGCTGGCCAACGTGATTGCCGCCACCGGCGCCAACATCCACGCCATCAGCACCGAGGAGAAAGATGGCCGGGTCTATGTGGTCACCCTGCTCATCACCACCAAGAGCCGGATCCACCTCGCCAACATCATGCGCAAGATCCGGGTCATGCCCAACGTGCTCAGGGTGAGCCGACAGAAAAACTGAACACAGGCGGCGCAAGCCGCCTGCTGCTTTTCAAGAGATACCCAGGGCCCCATGCCGCAGGCCACCAGCCTTGTTGCATGCACCGGCCTCACGACATAGAAACCGACATGACTCCTGAACGCTTCAAACGCATTTCCGACATGCTGGCCCAGCGCCAGCTCGACCTGACCGTCTGCATGGAAGAGGTTCATAAACCTCACAACCTGGCCGCCATCGTGCGCACCGCCGATGCCATCGGCATCCACCGGGTGCACGCGGTCTGGCCCAAGAGCTGGATCCACAAGCGCAAGGGCACCGCCCGCGGCAGCCAGAACTGGGTGGACGTGAAGCTGCACCCGGACATCGGCAGTGCCGTGACCGAACTCAAAGCCTCCGGCATGCAGATCCTGGCGACCCACCTCTCCGATAGCTCCGTGGACTTTCGCGCCATCGACTACACCAAACCCACCGCCATCCTGGTGGGCCAGGAGAAGCACGGCATCGGCGAAGAGGCGCTGGCCCTGGCCGATCACCATATCGTCATCCCCATGGTGGGCATGGTGCAGTCCCTCAACGTCTCGGTGGCCGCCGCCGCCATCCTCTACGAGGCCCAGCGCCAGCGCGAACTGGCCGGCTGTTATCAGCGCGGCTGCCCACTCAGCCTGGAAGAGCAGAACACCATCTTGTTCGAGGGGGGCTATCCCGTCTATGCCCAGCTCTGCAAGGAGAAAGAGATGCCCTACCCCCAGCTCGGTCCGGCCGGCGAGATCCTGGCGGACGAACGCTGGTGGCAGCAGATGCAGCTGACCCGCAAGGGCTGGGCCGCCCAGCAATCGGATGATCCTTCGGAAGAGTACACTGATGAAGCTTAACCACCTGCCCCTGCTGGCCCTGACCCTGTTTTCTGCCGGAGCCCTTGCCGTGAGCAATCCTTACCAGCTGACCACTGAAGCCGACGTTCCCGCCCTCTATCAGCAGACCCTGCCCGACTTCTGGCGCCAGCATGCCGTCGAGGGGGAGTTCAAGGGCAAGGACGGGGTCACCCTCCGCTATGCCGCCCTGCGCCAGCCCAAGATCGATCGCGCCATCCTCATCGTCAACGGCCGGGTCGAGAGCTACCTCAAGTATCAGGAGCTGGCCTGGGATCTCTGGCGCCAGGGTTACAGCCTCTACCTCATCGATCATCGCGGCCAGGGAATGTCAGACCGCATGCTGGCCGACAAAGAGAAGGGATATGTCGACCAGTTCGACGACTATGTCGCCGATCTCAAACAGTTTCATGATGAAGTGATCGCCCAGGACCAACCCGCCAAGCTGTTCCTGCTGGCCCACTCCATGGGGGGGGCCATCTCGGCCCGCTATCTGGAACGCTGGCCGAACGACATCCAGGCGGCGGTGCTCTCCTCCCCCATGATGGGCATCAACCTCGGCGGCCTGCCCAAGTGGCTGGCCAAGGGGTTGGCGGCCACCATCGGCACGGTCGGCGGCTGGGTGGGCGAGCCCCCCTACGGCCCGGGTCAGGGACCCTATGAGGATCACGGCTTTGCCGACAACGAGCTGACCCACAGCACGACGCGTTATCAGGCCTTCCGCCAGATCTACGCACAGCATCCCCAGGTCAGGCTGGGGGGCGCCACCGCCCACTGGATCCATCAGGCCATCACAGGATCGGATGCGGCCGTAGCCGACGCAGGCGCCATCAAGACGCCGCTGCTGCTGCTGCAGGCCGGTGAGGACAGCGTGGTGGACAACGCCGCCCAAGAGGCCTTCTGCGCCAAGGCCCAATGTGAAGGGAGCAAGCCGCTGCGCATCGACGGGGCCTGGCACGAGCTCTTCATCGAGGCGGATCCCCAGCGCCAGGCCGCGCTCAATGCAACCCTGGCCTTCTTCGCGCGCTACTGACGCGACCAGAAGGGGCTGGTTATTTTTTGGATCCCTAAATAAATGGGGTGACGGCAGACGCTGGGGTACACTCCCCCGGCGTTCAATTGAAGTCGAGGTAATGATGTTCAAGGTAGTTGTGTCCGATCTCGATGGTACCCTGCTCAACGGGCAGCACCAGATCTCCTCCCGCACCCGGGATACCCTGCACCGTCTGGTCGATCAGGGCGTCAAATTCGTGGTCGCCACCGGCCGCCATCACGTGGACGTGCGCAGCATCCGCGATGCGCTGGGGCTGGATATCTACCTCATCACCTCCAATGGCGCCGTGGTGCACGACAAGCAGGACCAGCTGGTCTACAACCAGGCACTGCCGGCCACAGTGGCGGCCGAACTGATCGCCCTCGAGCGCGACCCCTCCATCCACATCAACGTCTACTACGGCGACGAGTGGCTGGTGGAAGAGGAGCTGCCCTGGTTGCTGCAGTTCCATCACGACTCCGGCTTCAGCTACCGCCTGGCGGATCTGGCCAACCACCCGAAGGACAGGGTCAACAAGGTGTTCTACATCGGCGACCACGACAAGCTGCTGAAGATAGAGGCGCACCTCAACCAGCAATATGGTGATCGACTCAACGTCACCTTCTCCCTGCCTGACTGCCTCGAGGTGATGCACGCCGGCGTGCACAAGGGCAATGCCGTGCGCGCCGTGCTGGAGCAGCACGGGCTGGAGATGTCCCAGGCAGTGGCCTTTGGCGATGGCATGAACGACTTCGAGATGCTGAGCATGGTGGGCCGTGGCGTGGTCATGGGCAACGCCCACGATCGCCTCAAACAGGCCCTGCCAGAGCACGAACAGACCCTCACTTCCGATGAAGATGGCGTTGCCGTCTATCTGGAGAAACTGTTCGCCTCCCAGACCCGCTGATAAGGCATCCTCATCGCGGATCGAAAAAGGGTGGCCCATGTGGCCACCCTTTTTGTTTCTCGCTCTCTTGTCACCACGCCAGTGCCGGGTGCATCAGACGGTTCAACAGCGTGCCGGATGGCGTCCACTCAAAGCTCTGGTTGGCGCCGCCATAGCATTCGGCGAGGCGCAAGGGGACGGCCGGCTTGTGACGGCGACCCGCCACATCCAGGCACAGCGACACCTGCCGATTGAACAGACGATCCCCCTGCCACTGCCATTGATGGCTCTCCTCCCGGCACGCCTCCATCCCCAGACCATCTTCCCCTTTGGCGACCAGGCAATCCCCGGCCAGTTGCAGGGCACCGACATCCCAGCTGAATGACTGGTTCGAGTGCTGATCGCAGGGCTGGGTCAGCAGACGGCCCTGCTCGCTCAGGGTCACGCAGAAGCCACCACTGGTCACCAAGGTGGCCTCGAGTTCGGCCTTTGGCTTGGGGGCGGCGCCCATCAGAAGATCTTCCGGTTTCGGCTGCAGGGCGCAACCACCCAGCAGCAGTGCGGCCATGGCCAGCACGGAGAGTTGAAGAGAAGTGATATGGTGATGCATAGGCCTTGTATCTGGTCCGTGCCCGAGCGTCCCCTGTCTCGCGGCTCCGGGCCCAGCATACCGAACTCGTGGCGAACAGGCGCCTGAAGAAGTGTAAAAAGACGTGACAGGAAAAAGCGGAAGAGAAACACCAAAAAGCAAAAACCCCGCCTGAGCGGGGTTTTCAAATGTGGTCGGTGATAAAGGATTCGAACCTTTGACCCTCTGGTCCCAAACCAGATGCGCTACCGGGCTGCGCTAATCACCGATGGGGTATTCTAAAAACACAAAGATGACCATCTGGTCATCCTCGTCATACAGCAAGTATGGTGCGAAGAGAGGGACTCGAACCCTCACACCCGGGGGGCACTAACACCTGAAGCTAGCGCGTCTACCAATTCCGCCACCTTCGCGTACCTGACAAGCTGTAAAATGGGGTGGCTGATGGGGCTCGAACCCACGACAACCGGAATCACAATCCGGGACTCTACCAACTGAGCTACAGCCACCACAGCTGTTTTCGTTCTTCAACACGCCCGTTTAACCGGCGCACTTTTGATGGTGCGCCCGACAGGATTCGAACCTGTGACCTCTGCCTCCGGAGGGCAGCGCTCTATCCAGCTGAGCTACGGGCGCTACGCTGTCGAACGGGGCGCATTATTGATGATGATGCCGACCTTGTCTACTCTTTTTTTGACACAAAGAATCAAGTGTCTGTTTTTCAATCACTTCCGACCCTTTTCAACTATTTTTGTTTTGTTCAGGCTGGATCCAGCAATTCCCCACTACTTTTTGAATCCCTCACCCCATAGGGTCAGAGATGATGGGCAATGCTTGACTTGCCTTTGCGCCCACCTAGAATGAATGAACGTTCATTCAGTCGTTGACCTCTGATAACCATGGATAAGAAAGAACGCATTTTCGAAGCAGCTCACGAGATCCTCGGTGAGCAGGGCTTCTACGGCCTTTCCATTGCCGTGGTCGCCAAGAAAGCCAAGGTGGCGGCAGGCACCATCTATCGCTATTTCAGCGACAAGGATGACCTGATCCGCCAGCTCTATCAGCACACTATCCTCAAGTGTCATCCTCTGGTCATGGAAGGTGTGCAGATAGAAGAGGTGTCCTATGAGCAGTATCGACGCCTCTGGCTCAACATCGATGCCATCTTCACCAGCTACCCCAATGCACTCAAGTGCAAATTGCAGTACGAAAGTTCTCCATTGGGGGCTGAATTGGAGCGGGATCCGGTCATAATGGCGACGTGGGCGCCACTTGAGCGCTTCTTTGAGCAAGGACGCCAACAGGGACTCTTCATCGATCTCCCCATTCTGGTGTTGCAAGCATTGAGTCTGGATTGCGTGGCCAACCTGGCACAGCAGCGCCGGGTTCACGATTTCGAATTGACGCAGGAACAGCTGGAGACGGTCATCCGGGCCAGCTGGAATGCCATTTTAAACCCTAATGTTTCCATCACAGGAGCCTGTTCATGAAAAAGTGGATGGCCATCATGTTGCTGATAGCACTCGCCCTGTTTGGCAGTGTCATCGGCTTCAATATGTTCAAGCAGAAGAAGATTGCAGAGTTCATGGCCAATCGGCCCGAGCCCGAGTTCCCGGTCACCGCCATGGTCACCAAGGCGCAGGACTGGGTCCCCACCATTGAAGCCATCGGCTTCATCGAGCCGAACCAGGGGGTCACCCTCTCCAGCGAGCTGTCAGGCACCATCGACAGCATCCGGTTCGAATCCGGGGCACATGTCAAAGCGGATCAACTGCTGCTGAGCCTGGACTCCAGTGTGGAAAAAGCCAATCTGAACTCTTCCCAGGCCAGACTGCCGGCAGCCAGGGCCAAGTTCGAGCGCTACAAGAACCTCTATCAGAAGAACTCCATCTCCCGGGACCAGCTGGATGATGCCGAGGCAAGCTACCGCTCCCTCGAGGCGGACATCGACAGTCTGAAGGCCACCATCGCCCGTCGTGAGGTGCGTGCCCCCTTCAGCGGCGCCGTGGGCCTGCGCAACGTCTTCCTCGGCCAGTATCTGGAGCCCGGTACCGAGATCGTGCGCCTGGAAGACACCAGCGTGATGCGCCTGCGCTTCACCGTGCCCCAGACCGACATCTCCAAAATCACCTTGGGACAAACCATCAAGATCAACGTGGATGCCTATCCCCAGACCCAGTTTGACGGCCAGATCACAGCCATCGAGCCCGCGGTCAACTATCAGAGCGGCCTGATCCAGGTGCAGGCAGACATTCCGAACAACGACGGCCAGCTCCGTTCCGGCATGTTCGCCCGCGCCAGCATCATACTGCCCACGGTGAAAGACCAGATCGTGATCCCGCAGTCCGCCATCTCCTTCACCCTCTATGGCGAGAACGTCTACATCATTCACGAGGCTGACGGCGTGAAACGCGCCAAGCAGGTGGTGGTCAAGGCAGGTGAGCGTCGCGGCAACGATGTCCATGTGCTGTCCGGCATCAAGGCTGGCGATCAAATCGTGCTGTCGGGTCAGGTTCGCCTGAGCAACGATACCAAGGTGCACGTGGTCGAGAACGATGCCCTTGCCGTTCCGGCACAAACCCCGATGCTGTAAGCGCGGAGAGCTGCGATGCGATTTACTGACATATTCATAAAACGGCCTGTGCTGGCGATCTCGCTCAGCTTCCTGATAGCCCTGCTGGGCTTCCAGGCCATCTTCAAGATGCAGGTGCGTGAATACCCCGAGGTGATCAATACCGTCATCACGGTCAACACCAGCTACTATGGCGCCAGTGCGGACCTGATCCAGGGCTTCATCACCCAGCCCCTGGAGCAGGCGGTCGCCCAGGCCGACAACATCGACTTCATGACCTCCTCGAGCCAGCTGGGCAGTTCCACGGTGACGGCGTACATGAAGCTCAACACCGATCCGAACGCCGCGCTGTCCGACATCCTGGCCAAGGTCAACTCGGTGCGTTCCCAGTTGCCCAAAGAGGCGGAAGACCCTTCGGTCACCTCCTCCACCGGCTCCACCACGGCGGTGCTCTACATGGGCTTCACCAGCCCGGAGCTCAACTCCAGCCAGATCACCGACTACCTGGAGCGGGTCATCAAGCCCCAGCTGTTTACCGTGGGCGGGGTCTCCAAGGTGGATCTGTATGGCGGGGTCGAATTCGCCCTGCGGGTGTGGCTGGATCCGGCCAAGATGGCCGCCTTTGACCTGACCTCAAGCGACGTGATGACGGTGCTCAACAGCAACAACTATCAGTCCGCGACCGGCCAGGCCACCGGCTATTTCACCCTGTTCAACGGCAACGCCGAAACCCAGGTCAGCAACATCGAAGAGCTCAAGCGTCTGGTGGTCGCCACCCGCGACAGCAAGGTGATCCGTCTCTCCGACATCGCCAAGGTCTCCCTGGAGAAGAGCCACGACATCTATCGCGCCAGCGCCAACGGCCGCGAGGCCGTGGTTCTGGCCATCAACGCAGCCCCGACAGCCAACCCCATCAACATCGCCCACGATGTGCTGGAGCTGCTGCCGAGCCTGAAGCGCAACATGCCGAGCACCATGCAGGTGAACGTCCTGTATGACTCCACCATCGCCATCAACGAATCCATCCACGAGGTCATCAAGACCATACTGGAGGCGGCCGCCATCGTACTGGTGGTGATCACCCTGTTCCTCGGTTCGTTCCGGGCGGTCATCATCCCCATCATCACCATTCCCCTGAGCCTCATCGGCGTGGTGATGATGATGGACATGTTCGGCTTCTCCATAAACCTCATGACCCTGCTGGCGATGGTGCTGGCCATCGGTCTGGTGGTGGATGACGCCATCGTGGTGCTGGAGAACGTCGATCGTCACATCAAGGAAGGGGAAGAGCCGTTCCGGGCCGCCATCATAGGTACCCGGGAGATCGCCGTGCCCGTCATCGCCATGACGGTCACCCTGGCGGCGGTGTATGCGCCCATCGCCCTGATGGGGGGCATCACCGGCTCCCTGTTCAAGGAGTTCGCGCTGACCCTGGCGGGCGCCGTGTTCGTCTCGGGCATCATCGCCCTGACCCTGTCGCCCATGATGTGCGCCAAGATGCTCAGGGCCAACGAGGAGCCCGGCAAGTTCGAGCGTACCGTACACGATCTGCTGGACCGCATGACGGCCCGCTACGACGCCATGCTCCATGCCGTGATGCAAAAGCGCATCGTGGTCATCCTGTTTGCCGTCATCGTGTTCGCCAGCCTGCCGCTGCTGTTCAAGTTCATTCCGAGCGAGCTGGCCCCGTCCGAGGACAAAGGCGTCATGGCGGTGCTGGGGACGGCGCCTTCCAACGCCAACCTGGACTACATCGAAAATACCATGGCGGACGTGAACAAAGTCCTGGACGACCAGCCGGAGATCGCTTACTCCCAGGTCTTCTCGGGGGTGTTCAACTCCAATCAGGCGTTCGGTATCGCCTCCATGGTGCCCTGGAGCCAGCGTGAAGCGAGCCAGAAAGAGGTGCTGGATCGGGTCGCCGGTCTGGTGAAGGACATCCCCGGGATGGCCATCACCACGTTCCAGTTCCCGGAACTGCCGGGGGCCTCGAGCGGTCTGCCCATCCAGTTCGTCATCACCACCCCGAACAGCTTCGAGAGCCTGTTCCTGATCGCGGGTGAGATGCTGGCGGCAACCCAGGCCAACGGCCAGTTCGTCTATTCGGATCTCGATCTGAACTACGACTCGGCCACCATGAAGATCAGCATCGACAAGGACAAGGCGGGTGCCTACGGCATCACCATGCAGGACATCGGCATCACCATGGGCACCATGATGGCGGACGGTTACGTCAACCGTATCGACCTGGATGGCCGCTCCTACGAGGTGATCCCGCAGGTGGAGCGCAAGTTCCGTCTCAACCCCGAGTCCATCAAGGGCTACTACGTGCGTGCCGCCGACGGCAAGTCGATCCCGCTGGGCAGCCTGATCAAGATTGAAGTGAAGGGTGAGCCCCGTGCCCTGCCCCACTTCAACCAGCTGAACTCCGCCACCATCGGCGCCGTGCCGGCACCTGGCGTGGCCATGGGGGATGCGATCAACTGGTTCAAGGCGACCGCGGAAGAGAAGCTGCCCCAAGGCTATCGTTACGACTTCATGGGGGAAGCCCGCCAGTTCGTGACCGAAGGGAATGCGCTCTACGCCACCTTCGCCCTGGCCCTGGCCATCATCTTCCTGGTGCTGGCGATCCAGTTCGAATCCGTGCGTGACCCGCTGGTCATCATGGTGTCGGTGCCGCTGGCCATCAGTGGCGCGCTGATCGCCCTGGCGTGGGGCATGGCCACCATGAACATCTACTCCCAGGTCGGTCTCATCACCCTCGTCGGTCTGATTACCAAGCACGGTATTCTGATCTGCGAGGTGGCGAAGGAGGAGCAGCTGCTCCATGGTCTGAACCGGATGCAAGCCGTGATGCAGGCAGCCAAGGTCCGTCTGCGCCCCATCCTGATGACCACGGCGGCGATGATCGCAGGCCTTATCCCGCTGCTCTATGCCTCGGGTGCGGGGGCGGCACAGCGCTTCAGCATCGGCATCGTCATCGTGGCGGGTCTGGCCATCGGCACCCTGTTCACCCTGTTCGTGCTGCCGGTCATCTACACCTTCCTGGCATCCGAGCACAAGCCGCTGCCGGAATTCGACGAATCCATCCCGGCAAAAGCCAAGGGCGGCCACTGATCCCAGCCCACACAAAAAAGGCCCCGAAAGGGGCCTTGTTTTTATCCATTGGATGACACACGACATAAGTCCATGAAGCAGTTAAACTAAACCGCACTCAATCCAGACCGCAAGGACGCCATGTCAGGAATCTTCTCCAAGGCCGTCGGCCTTAACGGACTCTCTTATCGTCTGCTTTCCTACATTCTGATCTGCAGTACGGTGCTGGCACTGCTCATCACCGTGCTTCAGCTCGCCTGGGACTACAACAAGGATGTGACCGTCATCGAGGCCAGCATCGGCCAGATCGAGGCCTCCTTCCTGCAACCCATCTCGGCCAGTCTCTGGAATCTGGATGAAGAGCAGGTGAAGGTGCAGATCGAGGGCATCATGAACCTGCCCAACATGCAGTTCGTCATGGTCAAGGAGATGCTGGGCAATTCGGAAGTGCCCCTGCTCACCCAGGGAGTGGAGCAGCCCCAATACGACATCTCCCGCGAGTTCACCCTGAGCTATCAGGGGGAAGTGGTCGGCAAGCTGTTCGTCGCCGCCTCCCTGGAGCAGGTCTACCAGCGCCTCATCGAGAAATCCGTGCTGATCCTGGTCAGCCAGACCATCAAGACCCTGGTCGTCTCGTTCTGCATCCTGGTCATCATTTACTATCTGGTGATCCGTCATATCAACCGCATCGTCAGCTATGCCCAGAAACTGAGCCTGGATCGCCTCGCGGTGGAGCTGACCCTGGAGGGTCGCCCCCTGCCCCGCAAGTCCCCTGACGAATTCGATACCCTGGCCGCCACCCTCAACCAGATGCGCACCCGGCTGAACGACGAGTTCACGGCCCGCCATCAGGCCGCCGATCAGCTCCAGCAGGAGCGGGACTTCTCCGCCACCCTGATCAACTCCGCCAACATGGTCATCTGCTGCATGGAGCCGGATCTCAACATCGCCAGCATCAACCCGGCAGCCATCCTGCTCACCGGCTATCACCACCAGGAGCTGTTGCAGCACAACTGGCTGGATCTCTTCGTCAGCAAGGAGCAGCGTGACGAGCTGGCCGCCACCCTGGCCGATCAGGGCGCCCTGGAGGACAGGGAGATCACCATGCACGACCAGCAGGGCAACGAGCTGGTACTGCAGTGGACCTTCGCTCCCTTCTACGAGGGGCCCAACCTCAAGTACCTGATCGGCTTTGGCTATGACATCACCCCCCTCAAGAAGGTGGAGCGGGAGATCACCCTGTTCAACGAGCAGCTGGAAGGTAAGGTGGCGGAACGCACCCGCAGCCTGAGCGATGCCAACGACCAGCTGGGCAAGGCCTATGACGATCTCAAGCAGGCCCAGCAGACCCTGGTGGAGTCGGAGAAAATGGCCTCCCTCGGTTCCCTGGTTGCCGGCGTGGCCCACGAGATCAACACCCCCATCGGCATCAGCGTCACCGCCTCCTCCTACCTGCAGGAGCGGGTGGCCGACTTCAAGCAGCATATCGAGGCCAAGCAGCTCTCCCGCACCTACCTCAACGAATTCACCCAGAATCTCGACGAGTCGATGCAACTGCTGCAAGGCAACCTGCGCCGCGCTTCCGAGCTCATCGCCAGCTTCAAGCAGGTAGCGGTCGATCAGTCCTCCGAGGCCCGCTACAACTTCAGCCTCGCCGACAACCTGCATCAGGTGGTGGTCTCCCTCGGCTACAAGCTCAAGAAGGCCCAGTGCGAGGTGGACATCCAGTGCGATCCCAAGCTGAGCATCTACTCCTTCCCGGGCAGCTTCACCCAGATCTATTCCAACCTGATCCTCAACTCCATCCATCACGGTTTCGATGGCTGGGACAGGCCCAGAAAGATCACCATCCAGGTGGCGCAGCAGGGAGACGAGCTGGTCATCGACTACAGTGACAACGGCCGCGGCATCCCCCCGGAGATACTGCCGCGCATCTTCGATCCCTTCGTCACCTCCAAGCGGGGCCAGGGTGGCAGCGGGCTCGGCACTCACATCATCTACAACCTGGTGGTCCAGCTGCTGCGCGGCCGCATCCACTGCGCCAGCGAACCGGGCCAGGGCGCCCAGTTCCACATTCGCCTGCCCATCCAGCAGAACTGAGCACCGGCTCTTGTGGGCCGGCCGCTTTGTCCCCATCATGCTGTGACTGCATTCTTAACGAGCGGAGAACCTCGCAATGGCACAGCATTTTGACTACATCGCCATCGGTGGCGGCAGCGGCGGCATCGCCTCGGCCAACCGGGCAGCCATGTACGGCAAGAAAGTCGCCCTGATCGAAGCCAAAGAGCTGGGTGGCACCTGCGTCAACGTCGGCTGCGTACCGAAGAAGGCCATGTGGTATGCAGGCCAGATCGCCGATGCCCTGAAATATGGCGCCGACTACGGCTTCGACACCACGCTCAACCACTTCAGCTGGGCCAAGCTGGTCGAATCCCGTCAGGCCTATATCGGGCGCATTCACCAGTCCTACCAGAACGTGCTGGGCAAGAACCAGATCACCGTCATCAAGGGCTTCGCCCGCTTCGTCGACAGCCATACCGTCGAGGTGAACGGCGAGCACTACAGCGCCGATCACATCCTGATTGCCACCGGCGGCCGCCCCGAGGTCCCGACCATTCCGGGCGCCGAACTGGGTATCGACTCCGACGGTTTCTTCGACCTGCAAAGCCAGCCCAAACGGGTTGCCGTGGTGGGTGCCGGCTATATCGCCGTGGAGATCGCAGGCGTGATGCAGGCCCTTGGCTCCGAGACCCATCTGGTGGTGCGCAAGCATGCGCCGCTGCGCAACTTCGACCCCATGATCCACGAGACCCTGGTGGAGATCATGGCGCAGGAAGGGCCCAAGCTGCACACCCACGCAATTCCCAAGGCCGTCATCAAGAACGCAGACGACAGCCTGACCCTGCAACTGGAAGATGGTCGCCACCTCACCGTGGACTGCCTCATCTGGGCCATCGGTCGCGAGCCTGCCACCGACAACCTCAATCTGGCTGCCACCGGCATCACCCTGGACGAGAAGGGCTTCATCCCCACCGACAAGTTCCAGAACACCGCCGTCGCCAACCTCTATGCCGTCGGTGACAACACCGGCCGCATCCAGCTCACCCCAGTGGCTGTCGCGGCAGGCCGCCGCCTCTCGGAGCGGCTGTTCAACAACAAGCCGGGCGAGCACCTCAACTACGATCTGGTGCCGACCGTGGTGTTCAGCCACCCGCCCATCGGCACCATCGGCCTGACCGAGCCGGAAGCCGTCGCCGAATACGGTGAAGATCAGGTGAAGGTCTACCGCAGCCAGTTCACCGCCATGTATTCGGCACTGACCCAGCATCGCCAGCCCACCCGGATGAAACTGGTCTGCGTCGGGCCGGAAGAGAAGGTGGTCGGCCTGCACGGCATCGGCTTCGCCATGGACGAGATCCTGCAAGGCTTCGGCGTCGCCATGAAGATGGGCGCCACCAAGGCGGACTTCGACAACTGCGTTGCCATTCATCCAACCAGTGCGGAAGAGTTTGTGACCATGCGATAAGCGGGGTTGAAGCTGGCCTCATCACCATCGGGTCAGCTTCCACCACTTGCTACCAAACCCGGCCCAGGCCGGGTTTTTTGTGCCTTGCCCGTCCACCAGCCAACAAAACCTGCCTTCTTTACGCCGATTTTACGCCAGCCAAATCGGGCTTTATGGCGCCTTTACGCCCGTTCTACATACCCTTTCAGCGTCAATGAGACCTATGGGATCGACACGGATATGCATCGATCCCTGACGCTAATTACCTCAACGGAGTCGTTATGAATTGGCTATATCTGCTGCTGGTCCTCGCCCTCGCGGGTTATCTGCTGCGCGCCCTCGCGCGTACCCATGAGTGAGGAACCGGATATGTGGCAAGAGATCATCTATCCCGTCGCGTTCGTGCTGCTGGTGCTGCTGCCGGCGCCTCTGCTTGGCAACTACCTGTATCGGGTGTTTGAAGGCAAGAGTCGCTGGCTGGCCCCGCTTGAGCGCGCCACCCTGGCCTGCTGCGGCACGGACGGGCGCGAGCAGGACTGGAAGTCCTACGCCCTCAGCCTGCTGGCTTTCAACGGCGCCGGTTTCGGCCTGCTGTTCCTGATCCTGATGGCGCAGGGGCTGCTGCCCCTCAACCCGCAGCAACTGCCAGGGCTGAACTGGCAACTCGCCTTCAACACCGCGGTCAGCTTCATGACCAACACCAACTGGCAGGCCTACTCCGGCGAAGCCAGCCTCTCCTACTTCAGCCAGATGGTGGGGCTCACCACCCAGAACTTCGTCTCCGCCGCCACCGGCGCCGCCGTCGCCATCGCCCTGTTTCGCGGCATCGCCCGCCAGCAGACCACCCACCTTGGCAACTTCTGGCAGGATCTGGTGCGTTTCTGTCTCTACGTGCTGCTGCCGATGGCGCTGATCCTGGCGCTGCTGCTGGTATGGCAGGGGGTGCCCCAGAGCCTGTCGGCCTACCTGTCGTTCCACGCCCTGGAAGGCCAGGAGCAGCTGCTGCCGCTCGGCCCGGCCGCCTCCCAGATCGCCATCAAGCAGCTCGGCTCCAACGGCGGCGGCTTCTTCGGCATCAACTCGGCCCATCCGTTCGAAAACCCCACCGCCCTCTCCAACTGGCTGGAGATGGTCGCCCTGCTGACCCTGGCCGCCGCCATGGTCTGCACCCTGGGTCGCTACGTGAAGGATCTGGCTCACAGTCGCGCCATCCTCATCGCCATGACCATCATGCTGGTGCTGGGGCTCTGCCTCGCCATCGGTCAGGAGCTGAAACCGGATCCGGCCCTCGCCCACCTCACCAGCGAAGCCGGCAACTGGGAAGGCAAGGAGAGCCGCTTCGGCCCCGTGCTGTCCAGCATCTGGGAAGTGGCCACCACCGCTGCCTCTAACGGCTCGGTCAACGCCATGCACGACAGCTTCGCCCCGCTCGGCGGCATGGTCGGCATGATCAACATGCTGCTGGGTGAAGTGGTGTTCGGCGGCGTCGGTGCCGGCATCTACGGCATGATGCTGTTCGTGCTGCTCACCGTGTTCCTGTGCGGCCTGATGGTGGGGCGCACTCCGACCTATCTGGGCAAACGGCTCGGCATCACCGAGATGAAGTGGGTGGTCGCCAGCATGCTGGTGATGCCGGTCGGGGTATTGGTGATCGGCGGCATTACCCTGCTGATGCCGAACTCCGCCACCGTCATCGGTCACGATGGCCCCCACGGTCTGTCACGGCTGATCTATGACTACGCCTCGGCCGCCGGCAACAACGGCTCCGCCTTCGCCGGCTTTGCCGCCGCCGACAGCTGGCAGTGCATCGCCATCGGGCTGGCCATGCTGCTCGGTCGCTTCGGCTACATCATCCCCGTGCTGGCCATCGCCGGCCAGCTGGCCCGCGCCCCTCGTCAGGAGCGAAGTGAAGGGGACTTCCCCGTCAGCGGCCCGCTCTTCATCACCCTGCTGATCGTCACCGTGCTGCTGATGGGGGGTCTCTCCTTCCTGCCGGTGCTGGCGCTGGGCCCGGTGGCGGAACACCTGAGCCTGCTGGGAGGTGCCTTCTGATGCTGCACACCCGACTGATCTGCGTGACCAACTATTCGATGCTGGGAGCTTTCCAATGAGCAAGTCCGCTTCAATGAGCACCGACACCCTCAAGGTGAAGGGCAAGAAACAGAAATCACAGATCCTGCAGGCCATGGTGGAAGCCCTCTATCGCTTCAACCCCAGGGCACTGCTGGGCAGCCCCATCCTGTTCACTCTCTGGCTGGCGGCCGTGATGGCGACCCTGGAGTCGCTGCTGGGGCAACCGCTCTCCGGCGTCGCTCCTTCGCTGGCCTGGCAGCTCACCGCCTGGCTCTGGCTCACCCTCTGGTTTGCCAACTTCGCCGAGACCCTGGCCGAGGGGCGCGGCAAGGCGCGGGCCGACAGCCTGAAGGCGGGTCTGAGCCAGCTCAAGGCACGTCGTGTCACAGACCCCAGGGATGGGCAAGGGGAATGGGTGCCGGCCACCAGCCTGCTCAAGGGCGATCTGGTGCTGGTACGCAGCGGCGAGATGATCCCGGCAGACGGTGAGGTCATCGCCGGCATCGCCTCGGTCAACGAGGCGGCCATCACCGGGGAATCCGCCCCGGTGATCCGCGAGTCGGGCACCGACCGCAGCGGCGTGACCGGCAACACCACAGTCGTCTCCGACGAAATCTGGATCCGGGTCAGCAACAACCCGGGTGAAAGCACCCTGGATCGCATGATCGCCCTGGTGGAAGGGGCCAAGCGCCAGAAGACGCCGAACGAGATGGCGCTGGACGCCCTGCTGGTGGGGTTGACCCTGATCTTCCTGCTGGTGGTGGCCACCCTGCCCTGGTTCCTCGACTACAACGGCACCCAGGTGCCCAGGCTCTATCTGCTGGCGCTGTTCATCACCCTGATCCCGACCACCATAGGCGGCCTGCTCTCCGCCATCGGCATCGCCGGCATGGACCGGCTGGTGAAGCTCAACGTCATCGCCAAGTCGGGCCGGGCGGTGGAGGCCGCCGGCGACGTGCGCACCCTGCTGCTGGACAAGACCGGCACCATCACCTTCGGCAACCGGATGGCGGACGAGTTGATCCCGGCCCCCGGGGTGGACCCCTCCCTGCTGGCCCAGGCCGCCATGCTGGCCTCCCTGGGTGACAACACCCCGGAAGGCAAATCCATCCTGACCCTGGCGGGCAAGAGCCACACCAGACCGAGCCAGCTGGAGAGCGACAAGGTGATCCCCTTCAGTGCCGAGACCCGGTTGAGCGGGCTGGATCGCAACGGTCATCACTATCGCAAGGGGGCGGTGGACGCGGTGCTGCGCTACCTCTCCCTCGATCGCAAGGGGGTGCCCGAGCTCATCCTCAAATCGGTGGACAACATCGCCCGCCAGGGGGGTACCCCGCTGCTGGTCTGCACCCACGAGAAGCTGCTGGGGGTGGTGTTCCTCAAGGACATCATCAAGCCAGGCATCAAGGCCCGCTTCCAGACCCTGCGCCACATGGGGATCCGCACCGTGATGATCACCGGTGACAACCCGCTGACCGCCGCCGCCATCGCCGCCGAGGCCGGGGTGGATGACTTCATCGCCGAGGCGACGCCGGAGAAGAAGCTGGCCTACATCCGTCAGGAGCAGGCCGACGGCCGGCTGGTCGCCATGTGCGGGGACGGCGCCAACGACGCACCAGCCCTGGCCCAGGCCGACGTGGGCCTGGCCATGAACGAGGGGACCCAGGCCGCCAAGGAGGCGGGCAACCTGGTGGATCTCGACTCCAACCCTACCAAGCTGCTGGACGTGGTGCTGGTGGGCAAGCAGCTGCTGGTGACCCGCGGCGCCCTGACCACCTTCTCCATCGCCAACGACGTGGCCAAGTACTTCGCCATCCTGCCGGCCCTGTTCATCGCCGCCTATCCGCAGCTGGGGGCGCTGAACCTGATGCAGCTGGGCAGCCCGGAGAGCGCCATCCTGTCGGCCATCATCTTCAACGCCCTGATCATCGTCGCGCTGGTGCCGCTGGCCCTGCGCGGGGTCAGCCTGAAGGGAACGGCGGCCAGCCTGCTGCGCCGCAACCTGCTGATCTATGGTCTCGGTGGCCTGGTCGTGCCCTTCGTCGGCATCAAGTTGATCGATCTGGTCATCACAGGCCTGGGGCTGGTGTGATGAAAACGCCGCACTATGGTATCCACGGCCAGATCGTGCCCCCATACATGGGCATCAAGCTGACCGATCTGGTCATCACCGGCCTCGGTCTGGTGTAACGACATAACGGGTGCAAGCCTGGCTTGTACCCCATCAATCTTTTGGAGCAAAAAATCATGATAGCAATCAGAACCCTGCTGACCCTGACCCTGCTGCTGGGGGTGGCATATCCGCTGGCCGTCACCGGGCTGGCCCAGCTGCTCTTCCCCTGGCAGGCCAACGGCAGCCTGCTCACCAACACCAAGCAGCAGGTGGTCGGCAGCGCCCTGCTGGCCCAGAAATTCGAGCGGGCCGACTACTTCCACTCCCGCCCCTCCGCCAGCGATTTCGCCACCATAGGTGGCGGCGGAAGCAACCTGGGGATGAGCTCGCCGCTACGGGCCGAGTTTGCCGCAGCTGCGGCCAGGGCGCAGCCGGAAGCCAGGGTCCCCGCCCTGCTGACCCGCTCCGCCTCCGGCCTCGATCCCCATCTGCCACTCGCTGCAGCGCTGGCCCAGGTGGACAGGGTCGCCGAGCAACGGGGGCTGGATCCCGTTCAGTTGACGGAGCAGGTCAAGTCGGCGGCACAAGCTGGTATCCTTGGCCCGCAGGTGGTCAACATTCTCCAGTTGAACCTGCAACTCGATCATCAAAAGGGCGCCTGAGGGCGCTCCTTGCCGTTCGGGACAGGCTC
The DNA here is from genome assembly GCF_027707845.1 of Aeromonas sp. QDB14. Lineage (NCBI taxonomy): Bacteria > Pseudomonadati > Pseudomonadota > Gammaproteobacteria > Aeromonadales > Aeromonadaceae > Aeromonas > Aeromonas sp. QDB14. Next base: position 38,495 of record NZ_JAPCJD010000025.1, read on the forward strand.
CCTTTCGACAACGGGGACAAGCATGAGCAATGAGGTCACGGCCGCAGTTCGGCCGATGCAACGGGAGCACGGGGATGCGTGATGAGGTGAGGGCAGACGCCCTGCTGGCGAGCCTGGAGCAGGAGCATAGGGGCAAGCTGAAGGTGTTTCTCGGCGCGGCCCCCGGCGTCGGCAAGACCTACGCCATGCTGCAGGCGGTGCGGGAGCAGGCCAGGGAGGGGGTCGACATCCTGATCGGGGTGGTGGAGACCCACGGCCGCCAGGAGACCCTGGCCCTGCTCGACAAGCTCGCCATCCAGCCGCGCAAGCTGCACCTGCACCGCCAGCAGCGACTGGAGGAGATGGATCTGGACGGTCTGCTGGCGCGAAAACCCGCCATCGCCGTGGTGGACGAGCTGGCCCACAGCAACGCCCCCGGCAGCCGCCACGAGAAGCGCTGGCAGGATGTAGAGGAGCTGCTGGGCGCCGGCATCGATGTCTACACCACCCTCAACGTGCAGCACCTGGAGAGCCTCAACGATCTGGTGTGGCAGCTGACCGGGGTCAGGGTCAAGGAGACCCTGCCGGATCAAGTGCTGCTGGAGGCCGACAGCCTGGTACTGATCGACCTCCCCCCCAAGGAGCTGCTCGGCCGCCTCAAGGAGGGCAAGGTCTATGTGCCACACCAGGCCAAGGCCGCCCTGCAATCCTTTTTCTCTCTGAACAACCTGACCGCTCTGCGCGAGCTGGCGATGCAGACCGCCGCCAGCCACGTGGAGGGAGACCTGCAGTTGCAGTGGCAGGCGGCTGGCAAGACCACACTGCCGCTGCGGGGCAAGCTGATGGTCTGCATCGGGGATGAGCACGGTGCCGCCCTGGTGCGTTACGGCCACCGCTTCGCCCAGCGCAGGCAACTGCCCTGGCTGGTGGTGCACATCGACAGCAGGGGGCAGCGCTCCCCTGAGCTGGAGCAGGCGCTGGCCCTCGCCTCCCAGCTGGGGGCCAGAGTGCTGACCCTCTCCAGCCCGGCCGTGGCCGATGCCCTGCTGGAGACCGCTGAACAGCAGCAGGTCTCCCAATTGCTGCTCGGCAAATCCCGCAATCCGCCCTGGCGCCGATCCCTGGTACAGCACCTGCTCAAACAGGCGCAGGGATTCGAGATCACGCTGGTGGATACCGAGAAGCGCAAGCCCGGCCTGACCCTGCCAACGGCAGGCCCGGGTGAGCTTCGCCAGAGCCTGCTCGCGGTGGCCATCATGGGGGGGACCTCGGCCGCGGTCTGGGCCCTCTCCCACTGGCTGCCCCCCGCCTCCCTGCCCATGCTGTTCGTGCTGGGGGTACTGGCCACCGCGCTCACCACCAGCCTGGTCCCCGCCATCCTGGCTGCGGTGCTGGGCTTCGTCGGCCACAATCTGCTGTTCACCTTCCCCTACTTCTCCCTGAGCGTGGCCAGCCACAGCGACCTGCTCACCCTGTTCGTGCTGCTCATCGTCGGCATCGCGGCCGGGCGCCTCGCCTCCCGCCAGCGTCAGCAACTGGTCAGTCTGCGCGAGACCCAGCAGCTGGGTAGCGCCCTGCTCTCCCTGAGCCAGGGACTGGCCACCGCCAGCAGCCCGGTGGACGTGCTGAGACAGGGAACCCAGGCCATCGCCCTCGCCCTTGGGCAGCCCGTGTTCGCACTCGATGGGGATTACCAGTACCGGGCCGGTGATACCCAGACCGGGCCGGGCCAGACCGACAAGGCCGCCATTGACTGGTGTCTGGCCCAGAAGCAGAGCGCCGGTGCCCATACCGCCACCCTCAACGCCGCCGAGGCTCAGTATCATCACCTCGGCGATGACCTGGTGCTGGGCATCCGGCTGGCCAGCCCGCTCACCTCCGCCGCCGAGCACCAGCTGCAGGCCCTGCTCACCGATATCCGCGCCGCCCTGGCGCGGATCGATCTCAACGAGCGGCTGGCCGACAGCCAGTTGCAGGCGGAGACCGACCGGATGCGCGCCGCCCTGCTCTCCTCGGTCTCCCACGACCTGAAGACGCCGCTGGCCACCATCATGGGGGCCGGCAGCACCCTGCTGGAATACGGGGACCGGATAAGTGCGGAGGACCGCATCGAACTGCTGCACTCGGTGCAGGACGAAGCGCGCCGCCTGCACGGCTATGTCCAGAACCTGCTGGACATGACTCGCATCGGCTCACCGGACTTCCAGTTGAAACGGGACTGGGTTGACCTGGCTGACCTGGTGGAGAGCGCCCGCCGCAGACTCGACTCCTCCTGGCGCCAGCACAAGCTGCTGGTGCACTTCGATCAGCAGATCCCCCGGCTCTATGTGCACGGTGCCCTGATCGAGCAGGTGCTGGTCAACATCCTCGACAACGCCTCCCGCTACTCGCCGGCCGGCACCCCCATCGAGTTCAAGGTGATGCTGGCGGACCCCGACCTCATCATCGACATCATCGATATCGGGGTCGGCATCGCCGAGTCGGATCGGGACAAGATCTTCAATCTGTTCTACACCCAGCCGGTCGGCGACTGCGGCAGCCGCGGCACCGGGCTTGGCCTCGCCATTTCCCGCGCTATGATAGAGGTCCACGGCGGCCGCATCTGGGCATTCGCCGGCCCCAACGGCAACGGCACCTGCATGCGCATCTCCCTGCCGCTGGCCCTCAACGCACCGGCGGCCTGATGGTCGCCGCCCTTTTCAATCAGCAAACGGGAGGCTGAATGGCTCACATACTGGTCATCGACGACGAGGCGGCCATCCGCCGTTTTTTGCGGATCAGCCTGATCGCCGAAGGACATCAGGTGAGTGAGGCGGTCGGTGTCACCGAGGGGATGGCGCAGTATCGCCACCTCAACCCCGACCTGGTGATCCTGGATCTGGGCCTGCCGGACGGTGATGGCATCCAAATCCTGCACGCCATCCGCGAGCATCACGCCAATCCCGTGCTGGTGCTCTCGGCGCGGGACTCCGAGCAGGAGAAGGTGCGGCTGCTGGATGCGGGGGCCAACGACTACATGAGCAAGCCGTTCGGCGTCGGGGAGATGATGGCCCGTATCCGGGTGCTGCTGCGCCAGCGGGTCGGTGCCACCAGCGGCGAGTGTCGACACTTCCCCCACTGTGGCCTGACCCTGGACAGCAGCAGCCACAAAGTCACCCTGCAGGGCGAGGAGATCCCCCTCTCCCGCAAGGAGTTCGCCCTGTTGCAGGCGCTGGTGTGCCACCCCGGCAAGCTGGTGCAACAGACCCAGCTGCTCATCGACATCTGGGGGCCAAGCCACAAGGAAGATACCCACTACCTGCGCATCGTCATCGCCAGTCTGCGCAAGAAGCTGGGAGATAACCCCCAGCAACCCACGCTGATCGAGACCGAATCCGGCATCGGCTACCGCTTTATCGGCAGCTGATGTTTCACGTGGAACGACGCCAACCGCAGCACAAGGCCAGCAGACCGCAACCACCGAGCAGCAGACCGAGATCCTGCAAGCTGGCTGCAACCGCCAGCCCCAGGCTGAGCAACAGGTAGTAGCCAAGCCCGAACAGGGCACCGGCACTACCCGCCACCTCCCGATAGGCCAGCAGCGCCTGGCTCAGCACATTGGGGATCGCCAGTCCGAACGCCACCACCACCACCATCATGGGCAACAGGAACCAGAGCGATGCCTGACTGGCCCACACCAGCCAACTCGAACCCGACGCCAGCACGGCGGCGAGCCGTATTAACGAGGCAGGCGTCCAGCCACGGCCCAGCAGGCACTTGTTGAGCAGGCTGCCCACCAGGGTCGCCAGCGCCAGCACGATGCCGGAGTAACCAAACTCCCCCGCGCTCAGCCCCAGACCGGCAAACAGAAACGGCGCCAGGCTGTAGTAGCCGAACAGCATGGTGTTGAACAGCGCCACCAGGGCGGCGCTGCGCCACAAGCCGGTATCACGCACCATCCGGCAGGCCAGCGGCCAGAGTGCGACCCTTTGGGTGGTGGCCGGGCGGGTTTCCGGCAGTTGCCAGCAAGCCATCAGCAACAAGCCGATTGCCAGCGCCAGCAGGGCGCCGAATACACCGAGATAACCCAAGCCATCAGCCAGCAGGCCACCGCTCACCAGCCCCAGCACAGGACTCAGGGAGAGCGCGATGCCCATCACCGAAAAGACCCGCGCCAGATCGCTGCCCTGATAGCTGTCGCGCAGCATGGTCTGGGTCACCACGGAACCCACGGCGGCGCCGAAGGCCGCGATGACCCGGGCCAGCAGCAGGGTTTCAAATTGAGTGGCCAGCAACGCCAGCAGGGTGCCGGCGCCATAGGTCAGCAGCCCCGCCAGCATGGCGGGACGCCGCCCGATGAGATCGCACAACCTGCCCCAGCAGACCACGCCCGCCGCAAACGCCAGAAAATAGACCGACAGGGTCTGGGACGCCTGCCCCTCGCTCACCCGAAACTCAGTGGCGATATGGGTCAGCACCGGGCTGTAGATGGTCTCCACTATCTGGGGAAACATCATCAATCCGACCACCAGCCAGCGCGGTGGCAACCTGTTGTTCATGACACACCTCCTTCACAAGAGGTCGCCATTCTAGAGAGGGATAACATGTCCGATTACAATAAGGCGGACTATAAACAGCAAGAATAGGACACATGGCCTTTATTCTTCCCGATCACCCCTTTGATCCGGACCAGCACGACGGTAGCGCCATCGGTATTGCCGCCGCCCTCGGCTGGCACGACTCCGGCCGCCATCAGCACCAGCGCCACCAGCTGCTGTTCGCCCAGGCAGGCTGCATGACCATAGAGCTGGACGATCAGGTCTGCCTGCTGCCGCCGACGCGAGCGGCCTGGTTGCCAGCAGGTCTGCCCCACCGGGTGTTGATGCGCGGGGTAGTGGCCTATCGCTCCCTCTACTTCCAGCCGGAGCCCGCGTTGCCAAACGAGATGGCGGTGCTGGCCGTCAACCCGCTGCTGCGGGAGATCATCGAGCGGATGGCGCTCTGGCCCTGGGACAAGCCGGAAGCAGAGCAAACCTGCACACTGGCATTATTGAAAGAAGAGCTGGCGCAAGCGCCGCGGGAATCCTGGCAGTTGCCGCTGCCGTCAGACGGGCGTCTGATCGGCTGGCTGCAGGAGATAAAGCGGGGTGACACCCTGCCCGATCGGCTCAACCGGCTGGCCGAGCGGGTGGGTGCCAGTGACAAGACCATAGGCCGCATCTTCATGCGAGAGACCGGCATGAGCTACCAGGCCTGGCGCCAGCAGTGGCGACTGCTGCGGGCCATGGAACTGCTGGCCGAAGCCGAGCCCATCAGCCGGGTGGCCGCTGCCCTGGAGTTCGCCAGCGACAGCGCCTTCATCGCCTTCTTCAGGCAGCACACGGGGCAGACCCCCTTGCGCTACCTCAACTCTCGGGATGAGTCGCATCGGCAGAACTCGCCTCCACCACCAGGGTCTCCAGGGCCAGCGGCTTGAGGTTGTGGATGGCCTCTGCCACCACATCATGGGAGGCCTGCTGCTGCAAGGCCAGCATCTCCTGTTGCAGGGCGGCGCTGTCCAGCTCGGGTCTGGGGTTCTCGGCGGCCATGGCATTCAGGCTCAGGCTGCTGGCAATCAGGGTAGCGATCAGGATCTTCATCTGGCGTGCTCCGGTGTGGTTGAGATGACCAGATAGCTATTCCAATAGTTGTGCCAGATTTGTAACAGCATGATTTTATTGATATAAATAATTTTTTGATGCTGTCACACCCCTTCCTGAATCGAATGTTGGTTATTTTAAAACCTATAAATGGTTTTTTTTACCACCTCCATCATGGCAACCCTGTTCCACGTGAAACGCCCCGTTTTTTTGATCGACACCCGCTTTTGAAGTGAGCTATGGTGCTAGCTCCCCCCTTAACTGACTCTGGATTTGCCACCGAATGGAATTCTCCTTGTTCGGCGAGAAGTTCACTCGCCACGCCGGTATTACCCAACTCATGGACGACCTCAATCAAGGGCTGCTGAATCCCGACGCCATCATGCTGGGAGGCGGCAATCCGGCCCCCATCCCCGCCATGCTGGAACGCTTTCAGGCCGAGGCCAATACCCTGCTCGACAACGGCGAACTGATCAAGGCCATGGCCAACTACGATGGCCCCCAGGGCAAGGACAGGTTTACCAAGGCGCTGGCCGCCCTGCTCAGCAAGGAGCTGGGCTGGGAGATCTCCGCCCGCAACATCGCCCTGACCAACGGCAGCCAGAACGCCTTCTTCTATCTGTTCAACCTGCTGGCCGGCGAGTTCGCCGACGGTCGCAAGAAGAAGGTGCTGTTCCCCCTGGCCCCCGAATACATCGGCTATGCCGACTCGGCACTCTCGGACGATCATTTCGTCGCCTACAAGCCCACCATCGAGAAGCTGCCCGACGGCCAGTTCAAATACCACGTGGATTTCGAGAGCCTGCAGGTGGGCGACGACATCGGGGTGATCTGTGTCTCCCGGCCGACCAACCCCACCGGCAACGTGCTCACCGACGAGGAGATCGAGCACCTCGATCAGATCGCCCGTGACAAGGGGATCCCGCTGCTCATCGACAATGCCTACGGCGTGCCCTTCCCCGGCATCATCTTCAGCGACGCCAAGCCGTTCTGGAACGCCAACACCATCCTCTGCATGAGCCTCTCCAAGCTCGGCCTGCCGGGCACCCGTTGCGGCATCGTCATCGCCGACGAGAAGATCATCCGGGCCATCACCAACCTGAGCGGCATCATCAATCTGGCGCCGGGCAGCCTGGGTCCGGCCATCACCATTCCGATGATCGAGAGCGGTGACATCATCACCCTGAGCGAACAGGTGGTGAAACCCTTCTACCAGCAGAAAGCCACCTTCGCGGTCCAGCTGCTGCGCGAGGCCATTCCGGATCCGCGCTTCCACATCCACAAGCCGGAGGGTGCCCTCTTCCTCTGGCTCTGGTTCGAAGACCTGCCGATCCACTGCCAGGAGCTGTATGAGCGACTGAAGGCGAAGAACCTGCTGATCGTGCCCGGCCACTACTTCTTCCCCGGCATCGACGACCCCGAGTGGCGCCACAGCCAGGAGTGCATCCGCCTCAACTATGCCCAGAGCGAAGATCTGGTGCGTCGTGGCATCGCCATCCTGGCCGACGAGATCAACGCCCTCTACGCCGGTTGATTCCCCCTTCGGCATGAAAAAAGAGGCCTGCAGATGCAGGCCTCTTTTCTATCAGGTGGTCAGCGATGTTGTTTAACCGGGCAGTGCCAGCTGATCGGGTTTGCCGATGGGGATGGCGCGGGGCTTGAGCGCTTCCGGCAGCTCCCAGGCCAGCTCTATGGTCAGCAGACCGTGCTCCAGCCTGGCCCCCTGCACTTCCACGTTCTGGCTCAGCTTGAAAGCGAGCTCGAAGTCCCGCTCGGCGATCCCCTGATGGAGGAATTGGCGCTCGCCCATGGTGGCGACCTTGCGCCCCTTCACCTTGAGGGTGCCATTTTCGATCTCCAGCTCCAGCTCATTGCGATCGAAACCGGCCACGGCAACCGTGATGAGGTAGCTGTCGTGATCCCGCTTTTCGATGTTGTACGGGGGGTAGGCCGAGGTCTTCTGATCGAACAGGCCTTCCAGCTCGCGGGCCATCCGCTCGAAGCCGACGGCATTGGAATAGAGATGAGAAAAATCGAGGTTACGCATGATCCTATCCTTCTATAAAGCAACAGGGTTTACTCTCCGCGGGCCCGCCATCGGCACCCGGGAAACATCAGCAATGCAACGAGGTCAGGCTGTCAGCCGTTGATCTCGATCTTGCGGGGCTTCATCGCCTCGGGCACTTCGCGCACCAAGTCGATGTGCAGCAGACCGTTCTTCAGGTCGGCCCCCTTCACCCGCACATAGTCGGCCAACTGGAAGCGACGCTCGAAGCCGCGTTCGGCAATGCCTTGGTAGAGGTAGTTGCGCTCGGTATCGGCCTGCTTGCTGCCCTTCACCGTCAGCAGATTTTCCTGGAAGCTCAGCTCCAGCTCTTCCTGGGTAAAGCCCGCCACCGCCATGCTGATGCGGTAGTCGCTGTCACCCAGCTGCTCGATATTGTAGGGGGGATAGCCGGCATTGCCATTGCTGGCCGCAGATTCGATGAGAGTGGCCAGACGATCGAAGCCGATGGCAGAACGATAGAGCGGAGAAAAGTCGATAGAACGCATAGTATTACCCTCTTGTGAGCGATAACGGATTGTTTACCCTCCTGATGGACGGGCGCCTGGTCGAAACCTCTGTCGAGCGTTCCGGCCTTGTTATCTATATAGGGGCCTGCTTTCGGCTTTCAAGGGCTCTGCTCGAAAAATCTTCTCGCCGCCCGTGGCAGGCCTTTTCCACATTCAGCTTTCTCCCCCAGTCACAACATGGCACCCTGAGCGGAGATCTTGAGGAGCCATATCATGTCCCGTTCCGAACGCCTGCTGGCCCTGCTGCAACTGCTGCGCGGCCACCGCTACGCCATCACCGGCAGCGAGCTGGCCAGCCAGCTTGGCATCAGCCTGCGCACCCTCTATCGGGATATCGCTACCCTGCAGGCACAGGGCGCCCACATCGAGGGGGAAGCGGGCATCGGCTATGTGCTGCGCCCCGGCTTCATGTTGCCGCCGCTGATGTTCAGTGAAGAGGAGCTGGATGCGCTGGTGCTGGGCTCACGCTGGGTGGCGGCCCATGCCGATCATGCACTCAGCACCGCCGCCAGCAGCGCGCTGGCCAAGATAGAGGCCGTACTGCCCGCCGACTACCGCCAACAGCTGCATGCCAATGCCCTGCTGATCGGCACCTCTCGCGGTGACTGCCCTGTCGACGAGGCTCCGCTGCGCAGCGCCATCCGCCAGCAGCGCAAGGTGAGCCTGAGCTATCGGGATCTCAAGGAGGAGAGTTCGGAGCGCACCGTCTGGCCCTGTGCCCTCGGTTACTTCGATCAGGTGCGGGTACTGGTTGCCTGGTGCGAGCTGCGCCAGGCCTTTCGTCACTTTCGGGTAGACAGGATCAGCGCGATGCGGCTGGAAGCGGAACCTTATCCGGGCAGTCGGGAGCGGCTGCTCAAGGAGTGGCGCGACAGCCAGCAGATCCCGCAGCCCAGATTCATTGCTGACAGAAACTGACAGCAGGCAGCGCCATGCTGACGGAGTCGGCGCCGATGCGCCATCTCATCAGCAAGGAGCATCACCATGTTAATCCCCCAGTTCACCATCCTCTACGTTGCCAACCCGGCTCACAGCACGCTCTTCTATCGCGAGCTGTTCGGACGCCCACCGGTGGAGGAGTCCCCCACCTTTGCCATGTTCGTGTTCGAATCGGGCGCCAGACTGGCCCTCTGGTCCAGCGCCACGGTCGAGCCCGCCGTGACCCAAACGGCCGGGGCCATGGAGCTGGCCTTCGCCCTCCCCGATGATGCCGCGGTCGATAGACAGTCTGCCGAGTGGCAGGCGCGCGGGCTCACCCTGATCCAGGCACCGACCCGGATGGAGTTTGGCTACACCTGCATGGCCCTCGATCCGGATGGCCATCGTCTGCGCCTCTACTGCCCGGCCCCCGAACTGGGCTGAGCCGGCACCATCAAGACGGAGTCATGTTTCACGTGGAACGCGCCCTTTTCCTTGCCCCAGAAAACAAAAAGCCGCTCACGAGGAGCGGCTTTTGATGGTTGTCGGACCGTCTATTAGACGTCGAGGTTGGCAACCCGCAGGGCGTTGGTCTCGATAAAGTCGCGACGGGGCTCAACGGCATCCCCCATCAGGGTGGAGAAGAGCTGGTCGGCGCCGACCGCGTCGTCGATGGTGACGCGCAGCATGCGACGGGCTTCCGGATCCATGGTGGTTTCCCACAGCTGCTCCGGGTTCATCTCCCCCAGCCCTTTATAGCGCTGGATGTAGATGCCACGCTTGCCTTCGCCCATCAGCCACTCGACCGCTTCCACGAAGCTGGCGACCGGTTTCACCTTCTCGCCACGCTTGATGTAACCGCCTTCCTCGATCAGGTTGGCGATCTCCTTGCCCAGGGAGACCAGCTGACGGTACTCGGAGGATTGCAGGAAGTCGTAGCTGAGCGGGTATTCACGGTCGACCCCGTGCTGGCGTACCACGGCGTGGGGCACGAACAGGCTGCGCTCCTCGTCGCGGCGTACCTGCATCTGGTACTGGATGCCGTGGTTGCTCTCGTTGAGCACGGCTTCCATGCTCTGGCACCAGGCCTGCAGATCGCTCTCGCTGGCCAGCAGGGTTTCGTTCAACTCAGGCTGATAGATCAGCTGGGTCAGCACGGCTTCCGGGGCGCGACGGGACATGCGGGTGATGAGGTGAGTCACGGCGCGATGCTGGTTGACCAGACGCTCCAGCGCCTCGCCACCGATGGCCGGGGCAGATTCGTTGACATGCAGGGTCGCACCGTCCAGCGCCATGGCGGTCTGGTACTGCAACAATGCGTCTTCGTCTTTCAGGTACTGCTCCTGCTTGCCCTTCTTCACCTTGTAGAGCGGCGGCTGGGCGATGAAGACATAGCCACGCTCGATGATTTCCGGCATCTGACGATAGAAGAAGGTCAGCAGCAGGGTACGGATGTGCGCACCATCGACGTCCGCATCCGTCATGATGATGATGTTGTGATAGCGCAGCTTGTCCGGGTTGTACTCGTCGCGACCGATGCCACAGCCCAGGGCGGTGATCAGGGTGCCCACCTCCTGGGAGGAGATCATCTTGTCGAAACGGGCCTTCTCCACGTTCAGGATTTTACCCTTGAGGGGCAGGATGGCCTGGTTCTTCCGGTTGCGACCCTGCTTGGCGGAACCGCCAGCAGAGTCCCCTTCCACGATGTAGAGTTCGGAGAGCGCCGGGTCTTTCTCCTGACAGTCCGCCAGCTTGCCGGGCAGACCGGCGATATCCAGCGCGCCCTTGCGGCGGGTCAGTTCGCGGGCCTTGCGGGCCGCTTCACGGGCACGGGCCGCATCGATGATCTTGTTGACCACGATCTTGGCGTCGCCCGGGTTTTCCAGCAGGAAGTCGGCCAGCTTCTCACCCATGGCCTGTTCCACGGCGGTCTTCACTTCGGAAGAGACCAGCTTGTCCTTGGTCTGGGAGGAGAACTTAGGGTCAGGCACCTTGACGGAGATAACGGCAATCAGACCTTCACGGACGTCGTCACCACTGGCGGCGGACTTGGCCTTCTTGCTGTAGTCCTCCTTGTCCATGTAGTTGTTCAGCGTCCGGGTCAGCGCGGTACGGAAGCCCACCAGGTGGGTACCACCATCCCGCTGCGGAATGTTGTTGGTGAAGCAGTAGACCCCTTCCTGATAGGCGTCGTTCCACTGCATGGCGACTTCGACACCGATTCCGTCCTGCTCTGTGGTGAAGTGGAACACCTTGGGGTGGATCGGGGTCTTGTTCTGGTTCAGGTACTCGACGAAGGCCTTGATGCCCCCTTCGTAGCAGAAGTGCGCCTCGCGCCCATCACGCTCGTCCATCAGACGGATGGAGACGCCGGAGTTGAGGAAGGAGAGCTCGCGCAGACGCTTGGCCAGGATCTCGTAGTGGAACAGGGTGTCACTGAAGATGGTCGGGCTCGGCCAGAAGCGAACTTCGGTCCCGGTGCCGGTGCTGTCACCAATCTGCTTGAGGGGTGCCTGCGGCTCGCCCAGGTGATAGGTCTGCTCGTAGACATGACCGTTGCGGCGGATGGTCAGCAGCAGCTTGTCGGAAAGCGCGTTCACCACGGAAACGCCCACACCGTGCAGACCGCCGGACACCTTGTAGGAGTTGTCATCGAATTTGCCGCCGGCGTGCAGCACGGTCATGATGACTTCGGCGGCCGAACGACCCTCTTCCGGGTGGATGTCCACCGGAATGCCGCGACCGTTGTCGCGCACGGAGACGGAGCCGTCGGAATGGATCTTGACCTGGATATCGGAGCAGTAGCCAGCCAGAGCCTCGTCGATGGAGTTGTCGACGACCTCGAACACCATGTGGTGCAGGCCCGATCCATCGTCCGTATCGCCGATATACATCCCCGGGCGCTTGCGGACCGCATCCAGGCCCTTGAGCACCTTGATATTCGAGGAGTCGTAAGTATTTTCACTCATAGCTTACTCTCTGCCTTCTCTAACGTTTCGGAGATCTTGCCTTGTTCCACGTGGAACAGCTTGCAGTCACTCGCATCCATCATGTCTGCGAGCTGACCGGTATCGATGGCGGTGATGAACACCTGGGACGCGCACTGCTTCAGCCTTGCGGCCAGCAGACGACGTTTGTCGACATCCAGTTCAGAGGCAAAATCATCAATTAAAAAAATACAGCCGCGGCTGCTATGTTGATTCAAATAGAGCCCTTGGGCCAGCCGCATGGCACAGACCAGCAACTTCAGCTGACCCCTGGACAAAATATCCTGCGCGGGCACGCCGTTCGCCTTGAGCCGCACGTCCGCCTTCTGCGGACCAACCCCAGTGTACCCCAGCGAACGATCCCGTTCGAACCCCGCCTCCAGCAATGCATCGAGGGGAGTGTCTTTTTCCCAGCCTCGATAGAATCCAAGACTGATATCGAACTCCGGCAGAAAATCTGCCGTCATCTCCTTGATCAGGGGCGTAATGGCCTGACAATAACTGGCGCGAAACCCCGCCAGCTCGCCACCCAGTCGCACCAGCTCCTGATCCCAGAATGCCAGTTGACGATACTGGGTGCTCTGGCGCAGCAAGGCATTGCGCTGCTTCAACAGCCGACGCACCCGCCCCCAGAGGGAGAAGAAGGTCGGCTCCTGATGGAAAACACCCCAGTCCAGCCAGGCCCGGCGAGCCTGGGGCCCACCGGTCAGCAGGCTGAAACCATCGGGGTGGATCAACTGTACCGGCAACAGCTCCGCCAGATCGGCCAGGCGCTGGGCCTGGGCACCGGCGATCTTGAGCTGGGTTTCGCCCCCCTTGTCCTTGGCAAGCCCGATGGGCACCTGACGCCCCTCCAGCTCGCACTGGGCAAACAGGGTAAAGGCCCGCTCGCCCTGGCGGATGACCCGCCCGGTCAAATGGGTACGAAACGAGCGGCCGAGACCAAGGTAATGAATGGCTTCCAGCACGCTGGTCTTGCCGCTGCCGTTGCTCCCGACCAGGATATTGAGGCCGGGAGACAGCGCGAGACTGGCGTGCTGAATGTTGCGAAAGTCGCTGAGCTGGAGTTTGACCAGGGACACGACTAGATCCGCATCGGCATCACCACGTACTGGGCATCTTGGTTCTCAAAATCCTCAATAATGGCGCTGCTGATGGAATCGCTCAGGCTGATCCGGATTTGGTCACATTTTAACGTATTCAACACGTCCAGCACATAGGAGACGTTGAAGCCGATCTCCATCTCGCCAGCGGCGTATTGTACGTCAAGCAGCTCTTCGGCTTCTTCCTGTTCCGGGTTGTTGGCGGTGATGCGCAGCAGGTTTTCCTGCAGATTGAGACGCACCCCACGGAATTTCTCGTTGGAGAGGATGGCGGCACGAGCAAAGGCCTGGCGCAGATCCTCGCGACCGGCGATCAGGGCCTTATCACTCCCTCTCGGGATGACGCGGCGCCAGTCCGGGAAACGGCCATCCACCAGCTTGGAGGTGAAGATGAAGCCATCCAGGGCGGCGCGCAGGTTGCTACGGCCCACTTGCAGCCGTACCGGCTTGTCTTCTGCTTCCAGCAGGCGCACCAGCTCCAGCACCCCTTTGCGCGGCAGGATGACCTGATGATCGGGCAACGATTCCCCCACCACCTCGCGGCGGCAGGTGGCCAGCCGGTGACCGTCCGTCGCCACGGTACGCAGGCCGTGTCCTTCGCTCTCGAACAGCATGCCGTTCAGGTAGTAGCGCACGTCCTGGCTCGCCATGGAGAACTGGGTCGCGTCGATGAGTTTTTTCAGCTCCAGCTGGCTGATGTCGAACTCGAGCACGGATTCCCAATCCTCGATGTTCGGGTATTCGGTCGCCGGCAGGGTCGACAGGTTGAAGCGGGAGCGACCGGAACGGATGATGAGGCGCTCTCCCTCGGTGCTGAGGCGGATCTCCGCCCCCTCCGGCAGACCGCGACAGATGTCCAGCAGCTTGCGCGCCGGCACAGTGGTGCGGCCATCCTGGCTGTCGCTGTTGAGATAGACCTGTCCGATCATCTCCACCTCGAGATCGGTCCCGGTCAGCGACAGCAGGCCATTGCTGACATCGAGCAGGACGTTGCCGAGGATGGGCAGGGTCGGCCGGCCACCCAGGGCACCGGACACCAGTTGCAGGGGACGTAACAGGGCCTCACGGCTAATTTCGAGCTGCATCTGTGCTCTCCGTTGTTATTGGGAGGAAAGGATTCGGATCAGGCTGGAACATGCAATCTGCATCTGTGCACTCCGTTCCGTTATCAGGAAGAAAGGGTACGGATCAGGTTGGAATAGTCTTCCTTGATGTCGTGACTCTCTTCCTTCAGCTGCTCGATCTTGCGGCAGGCATGAAGAACCGTGGTGTGGTCACGGCCACCAAAGGCATCCCCTATCTCAGGCAAGCTGTGGTTGGTCAGCTCCTTGGCCAGCGCCATCGCCAGCTGGCGCGGGCGAGCAACGGAGCGGGAGCGACGCTTGGAGAGCAGATCCGCCAGCTTGATCTTGTAATACTCCGCCACCGTCTTCTGGATGTTGTCGATGGTGACCAGCTTCTCCTGCAAGGCCAGGAGATCGCGCAGCGCCTCGCGCACGAAGTCGATGTTGATGGCGCGGCCGGTGAAGTTGGCATTGGCGATCACCCGGTTGAGGGCGCCTTCCAGTTCACGGACGTTGGAGCGAAGTCGTTTGGCGATGAAGAAGGCCACTTCGTCCGGCAGATGGATCTGGTTCTCGTCCGCCTTGCGCATCAGGATGGCAACCCGGGTCTCCAGCTCGGGCGGCTCGATCGCCACCGTGAGTCCCCAGCCGAAGCGGGACTTGAGACGATCTTCCACCCCGTTGATCTCTTTCGGATAGCGGTCCGAGGTCAGAATGATCTGCTGGTTGCCTTCAAGCAGGGCATTGAAGGTGTGGAAGAACTCCTCCTGGGAGCGCTCCTTGTTGGCGAAGAACTGGATGTCATCGATGAGCAGGGCATCGACGCTACGGTAATAACGCTTGAACTCTTCAATGGCGTTATTCTGCAGCGCCTTCACCATGTCCTGCACGAACCGTTCGGAGTGCATGTAGATGACTTTGGCGTCTTTCTTGCGATCCTTGATGGCATTGCCAACGGCGTGCAACAGGTGGGTCTTGCCAAGGCCGGTGCCGCCATAGAGGAACAGCGGGTTGTAGGCACCACCCGGATTGTCGGCCACCTGACGGGCGGCCGCACGGGCCAGCTGGTTGGACTTACCCTCGACGAAATTCTCGAAGGTATAGTTCACGTTGGTGTTGCTCTTGTGGTTTGGCTCGGGCTTGTTTTCTGCCTTGTTTTCCCAGCTCTTGGGAGAGTTATTCACAGGATCGACACCACGGGCCGGCACCCTGGCGACCGCGACGGGATGAGGGCGATTGCCGATATCAAAACGCAGGGTGGGAGCGTCGGCTCCGCACAGCTCGTTGATGATGCCGTTGACCCGGAGCAGGTACTTGTCGCGTACCCAGTCCAGAACAAAGCGGTTCGGTGCATACAGGGTCAGAGTATTGTCACTCAACTCCGCTTGAAGCGGCCGGATCCACATGCTGAATTCTGCCGAGGGCAACTCATCTTGCAGCCGGTTAAGGCACTGCTGCCATAGCGAAGCAGTCACTCTAGACTCCCGTCAATTGATTAAGTAAAGACCGGCTATTCTACGTTTTTAGTGGCCGGATCTCCAGTTGCTGCCGCACGGATCCAGCAAATAAGATCCTTGACTTTCAAGGATCCAACGCCCCAGGATCCCATTTCATCCCCAAAGTTACCCACAGCCGGATATCGTCAATGTGGACAGAATGGCGCGCTGCGACCATAGTTATTTTATATAACCAAATATCATTTATTTTTTTATATTTTATTCCAATAACATCAGCACCAACCCGTGATTACAACTAAAAATACAGCACTACAGAGAGAGGAATCCCCATGAAAACCACCATCAAGCTGATTTCCGGCGCCGCCATTCTGCTGGCCAGCCTGTCCGGCCAGGCCATCGCCCAGGAAACCATCAAGGTCGGCATGTCCGGCAAATATTTCCCGTTCACCTTCGTCAAGCAGGACAAGCTGCAGGGCTTCGAGGTGGACATGTGGAACCAGATCGGTGAGCGCACCGGCTACAAGGTCGAGTTCGTGACCGCCAGCTTCTCCGGCCTGTTCGGCATGCTGGAAACCGGCCGCGTCGACACCATCTCCAACCAGATCACCATTACCGACGAGCGCAAGGCCAAGTACGCCTTCTCCCAGCCCTATGTCTATGACGGTGCCCAGATCGTGGTCCGCAAGGGCAACAACACCATCCACGGCATCAAAGACCTGGAAGGCAAGAAAGTCGCCGTCAACCTGGGCTCCAACTTCGAAGAGCTGCTGCGCAAGAACGACCCCAACAAGAAGATCGATATCCGTACCTATGACTCCGCCTTCGAGCAGGATGTCGCCCTGGGCCGCATCGACGCCTTCGTGATGGACCGCGTCTCCACCGCCCAGCTGATCAAGGAATCCAAGCTGCCGCTGCAACAGGCCGGTGCACCGTTCGAAACCATCGAGAACGCCCTGCCCTTCCTGAAGACCCCGGAAAAGCAGGCCGTGCTGAAGAAGGTTGACGATGCCCTCACCGCCATGCGCAAAGACGGCACCCTGACCAAAATCTCCGAAAAATGGTTCGCAGCGGACATCACCAGCAAATAAATGATGGAATTTGACCTCGAGTACACGCTAGGGCTGTTTCCCATCCTGCTCAAATACCTGGGCACCACGATGGAAATGGCCCTGTGGGGATTCGTATTGGCACTCGTACTGTCGCTGATCCTGGCGATAGTACGGGTGTTTCGCGTTCCCGCACTTCACTGGCTGGCGATGCTGTATATCTCGTTCTTCCGGGGTACACCGCTGCTCGTCCAGCTGTTCCTGCTCTATTACGGGCTGCCGCAGCTCTTCCCCATCTTCGTGGGGATGGATGCCTTTACCGCCGCCATCATCGGCCTGACCCTGCACTTTGCCGCCTACATGGCCGAGTCGATCCGGGCAGCCATTCTCGGCATCCACAAGAGCCAGATGGAAGCCGCCCTCAGCATCGGCATGAGCCGGCTGCAGGCGATGCAGCGGATCATCCTGCCCCAGGCGGCCCGCATCGCGACACCATCGCTGATGAACTACTTCATCGACATGATCAAGAGCACCTCCCTGGCGTTTACCCTGGGAGTGGCGGAGATCATGGGCAAGGCCCAGATGGAAGCGGCCTCCTCCTTCAAGTTCTTCGAGAGCTTCATGGCGGTGGCGCTGATCTACTGGGTGGTGGTCATCTTCTTCACCCGCTTGCAGCATCTGTTGGAAGTGCGGCTGAACCGTGCTTATTAAAGGAGGCCTGTCATGATCAACCTAACGGGTCTCTCCAAGGCCTATGACGGAAATCAGGTGCTCAACGGCATCGATCTTGAGGTAAAGAAGGGGGAGATTGTCGTCATCATCGGCCCCTCCGGTACCGGCAAGTCGACTCTGCTGCGCTGCCTCAACCTGCTGGAAACCCCGGATGCAGGGCGGCTCGTCATCGATGACCTCGCCGTGGATCTGGCCAAGGCCAGCGACCAGCAGGCCATCGAACTGCGCAAACGCGCCTCTTTCGTGTTCCAAAACTACGCCCTGTTCGCCAACAAAACGGCGCTGGACAACATCGCCGAGGGGCTGATCACCGTCTGGAAGCAGCCGAAGGCGGAGGCTCGTGCCACTGCCCTGGGCATCCTCAAGGACATCGGCCTCGCCGAGAAACAGGATGCCTACCCGGCCTCCCTCTCCGGCGGCCAGCAACAGCGCGTCGGCATCGGCCGGGCCATGGCGGCCCACTCCAAGGTGATCCTGTTTGACGAGCCCACCTCCGCCCTCGATCCCGAGTGGGTCGACGAGGTGCTGGGCCTGATGAAGCAGCTCGCCCGCCAGCACCAGACCATGGTGGTGGTGACCCACGAGATCGAGTTTGCCCGTGATGTCGCCGATCGGGTGATCTTCATGGAAGGAGGCCGGATCGTGGAGCAGGGGCCGCCGGATCAGATATTGGTCGATCCGCAGGATCCCCGTACCCGGGAGTTCCTGCGCAAAGTACTTAAATAGCTCTCTCTTTGGCGGCCTGGCCGCCTTTTTTCTTGAGGGATCCTTGTTTAACCCCGGGTTGCCAGTATAATTCGGGGCCCTTGATCCTCCGGATCCTGCCAGATTATCCCGCTCGGTCGACGAACGGGGCGAGATGGAAAGGAACGGCGGATTGACGAGAAGCTGAACTCTGTTTAGAATTCGGCCTCTTTTGCTAGTCGTCACACGCTATAGCTGGCGCGTCGGCTAAGTGTGACAATCAAAACTGTACAGAAATACGGAATCGAATCATGAAACGTACTTTTCAACCGTCCAACCTGAAGCGCAAGCGCTCTCACGGTTTCCGCGCTCGCATGGCTACTGCCAACGGCCGCAAAGTTCTGGCCGCTCGTCGTGCCAAGGGTCGTGCCCGCCTGGTAGTCTAATGCCTACCCAGCACACCTTCTCTCGGGAGTTACGTCTGTTAACTCCCGAACACTTCAAACGCGTTTTCGCCGAGCCTGTCCGGGCCGCTTCTCCGCAAATTACGCTTCTTGCTTGCCCCAACTCCCTCGAACACCCCCGTCTTGGCCTCGCCGTGCCCAAAAAGGCGCTCAAGCGTGCCGTCTGGCGCAACCGTGTAAAACGAGTGGTTCGGGAAAGTTTTCGCCTCAATCAAGCCAATCTGCCCGCTATCGACATCGTCGTGATCGCCAAGGGTGGCGTGAAGGAGATGGACAACGAAGCGCTGTTCAAGTTACTGGAAAAGCTATGGCGCACTCTGTCACGCCGTTGCAATGGGTAGCAATCAAACTGATACGCCTGTATCAGCTAATCATTAGTCCCCTGCTCGGGCCGCGCTGCCGTTTCACCCCGACTTGTTCCCAATTTGCGATAGAAGCAATCCGACTTCACGGTTTCATAAAAGGCGTTTGGTTAGCCAGCAAACGTCTATTAAAATGCCATCCCTTATCCGAGGGTGGTTATGACCCGGTTCCGCAACCAAAGCGAAGAAACTGAAGACTATGGAATCACAACGCAATTTACTCCTGATCGGTTTGCTGTTCGTGAGCTTCTTGCTCTGGCAACAGTGGGAGTCCGACAAGGCTCCGAAGCCGGCCCCGACTACCGTGGCCCAAACCGAACATTTCGTACCTGAAGCCGGTCAGACCGGTGATATTCCTCAGGTTTCCGAGCAAGCAAATGGTAACGCCGCGCGCAAGCTGATCACCGTCTCCTCCGACGTGCTCAAATTGACCCTGGATACCCAGGGCGGTGACATCGTCTCTGCCGAACTGCTGGCCCACAAGCTGGAAGAAGGCAAGGAACAGCCGTTCACCCTGCTGACCAGCCAGCCTGCCCACCTCTATGTGGCCCAGAGCGGTCTGGTCGGTCGCAATGGTCCGGACAGCCAGGCCCAGGGTCGTCCCACCTATGAAGCCGCCCAGACCAGCTATCAGCTGGCCGACGGTCAGGATCAAGTCGTTGTTCCGATGACCTGGACCGACAGCAAGGGTGTGGTCTTCACCAAGGAGTTCGTGCTCAAGCGCGGTGATTACGCCGTGGGCGTCGACTACAAGATCGACAACAAGTCTGCCGAGCCGGTCCAGGTACAGTTCTACGGTCAGCTGAAGCAGACCATGACCACGCCGAAGGATCAGGAAGGTCATGCCATGGTGGCCAGTGCCTACCGTGGTGGTGCCTTCTCCAGCGAAGACTCCCGCTACAAGAAGTACACCTTCGACGAGATGAAGGATGCCGACCTGAACAAGACCACCCAGGGTGGTTGGGTCGCGATGCTGCAGCACTACTTCGTCTCTGCCTGGGCCCCGAATGCCAACGACACCAACAGCTTCTACAGCCGCGTGATCCCGGGCAAGGACCAGGCCATCATCGGCTACAAGGCGCCGCTGGTTGACGTCGCTGCCGGCCAGCAGGCCGAAGTGAGCGGCAAGCTGTGGATCGGTCCCAAGCTGCAGGATCAGATGGCCAAGGTGGCAAACCACCTGGATCTGACTGTCGACTACGGCTGGCTCTGGTTCATCGCCCAACCGCTGCACTGGCTGCTGACCGTGTTCCACGGTTTCGTCCAGAACTGGGGTCTGGCCATTATCATGCTGACCCTGCTGGTGCGCGGCATCATGTTCCCGCTGACCAAGGCCCAGTACACCTCCATGGCCAAGATGCGCATGCTCCAGCCCAAGCTGGCTGCGCTCAAGGAACGCTTCGGTGACGATCGCCAGAAGATGTCCCAGGGCATGATGGAGCTGTACAAGAAGGAGAAGGTCAACCCGCTGGGCGGCTGCCTGCCCATCCTGGTACAGATGCCCATCTTCATCGCCCTCTACTGGGCACTGATGGAGTCTGTCGAGCTGCGCCACGCGCCGTTCGCCCTGTGGATCACCGACCTGTCGGTGAAGGACCCCTTCTTCGTGCTGCCAATCCTCATGGGTGCCTCCATGTGGTATCTGCAGAAGATGAGCCCGACCACCATCACGGACCCGATGCAGCAGAAGGTGATGCAGTTCATGCCGATCATCTTCACCTTCATGTTCCTCTGGTTCCCGGCAGGTCTGACTCTGTACTGGCTGGTGAGCAACGTCATCTCCATCATCCAGCAGACCATCATCTATCGTCAGCTGGAGAAGAAAGGCCTGCACTCACGCAACTGATGCGCAGCCCATCTTTCCTGATGACAAAAGAGGCGGCCTTCGGGCCGCCTTTTTTATTACAATGTCCCCCACCCTCTTACTCATTCAGCCAACCAGCGAGTCAAGCAAGATGACAACAGATACCATCGTGGCCCAGGCCACCGCCCCCGGCCGTGGCGGCGTCGGCATAGTCCGCGTCTCCGGCCCTGCCGCCGAGCGGGTCGCCGAGATAGTGCTCGGCAAGCTCCCCAGGGTGCGTTATGCCGAATATCTGCCGTTCAGGGACGAGCAGGGCCAGGCGCTGGATCAGGGCATCGCCCTGCTGTTCAAGGCCCCCAACAGCTTCACCGGCGAAGACGTACTGGAGCTGCAGGGCCATGGTGGCCCCGTCATTCTCGACATGCTGATCCGCCGCATCCTGCAGATCGACGGCATCCGCCCCGCCCGCCCGGGCGAGTTCAGCGAGCGCGCCTTCCTCAACGACAAGCTGGATCTGGCCCAGGCCGAGGCCATCGCCGATCTCATCGAAGCCTCCAGCGAGCAGGCCGCCCGCAGCGCCATGCACTCCCTCCAGGGGCAGTTCTCCGGCAAGGTTCAACAGCTGGTGGAGAGCCTCACTCGGCTGCGCATCTATGTGGAAGCGGCCATCGACTTCCCGGATGAAGAGATCGACTTTCTCTCCGACGGCAAGGTGGCGGGTGACCTCTACGCCATCATGTCCGAGCTGGACGACGTGCGCGGCGAGGCCAAGCAGGGTGCCCTGCTGCGAGAGGGGATGAAGGTGGTGATCGCCGGTCGTCCAAACGCTGGCAAATCGAGCCTGCTCAACGCCCTCGCAGGCCGCGAGTCCGCCATCGTCACCGAGATCGCCGGTACCACCCGCGACGTGCTGCGCGAGCACATCCATCTGGATGGCATGCCGCTGCACATCATCGACACCGCGGGCCTGCGCGATACCCAGGACAAGGTGGAACAGATCGGCATCGAGCGCGCCTGGGCCGAGATCGAACAGGCCGACCGGGTGCTGTTTATGGTGGACGGCACCACCACGGATGCCGTCGACCCCCACGACATCTGGCCGGAATTCGTTGATCGGTTGCCAAAAAACATCGGCCTCACCGTGGTGCGCAACAAGGCGGACCTGACCGGCGAGGATCTGGCACCGAGCCAGGAGCAGGGCCATGCCGTCTATCGCATCTCCGCCAAGACCGAGCTGGGGCTGCCCGCACTGCGCGAGCACCTCAAGGCCTGCATGGGCTTCCAGGGCAACACCGAAGGGGGCTTCATGGCTCGCCGCCGCCACCTGGACGCACTGGAGCGCGCCGCCGAACGGCTGCTGGTAGCCAGGGAGCAGCTTGAGGTCTATGTGGCTGGCGAACTGGTGGCCGAGGAGCTGCGCCTGGCCCAGGAGTCCCTGTCCGAGATCACCGGCGAGTTCAGCTCCGACGATCTGCTGGGCCGCATCTTCTCCAGCTTCTGCATCGGCAAGTAAGTCCGCAGAACAGGCAATGATAAGCCCGGGTTCATCCCGCAATGCTGATCAGTTAAGGATCCATTGACCGATCCTTCTGCTGTAGGACAATCCGGAACCAATCACTGGTTCCGG